>CALAMX010000209.1 GCA_937925755.1 uncultured Burkholderiales bacterium | reverse complement strand
TGGGTTGGCGTCGACCATTGGGCACTGAGCGATGGCAAGCTGCATATCAGCTTCATCGACACCGCCACCGACAGCGTCGCCAAGACCCTGGACATCGAGGTCAAGGGCAGCCCCAAGGGCGTGACCTCGATGCACAACGCCTGGAGCGCCGACTCGCGCCTGTTTTTCAGTATGGACCGCGTCGACAACCGTCTGGTGGTGGTCGATACGAGTAACTGGAGCGTACGCACGTTCGAAGTCCCCAGCGCCCCACACTACGCGGTACCGAGTCCAGATGGCAAAGAGCTATGGCTGGTGCACGAAGGCAGCCTCAAGCCCGGCTTCCTGGGACCGAATGGCACCCGCCTGGTGCTCGGCCATGTCCCCGAGGGCAACGTCATGCCTGGGGTGATCGTCTACGACCTGACCAAACCTGACATGCCGGTCATCGCTCGCATCGACATGCCCATCATCGGTGAGGAGACGGTCGAGGCGCACCACGGTAATTTCACCCAGGATGGTAAGATGTTCATGATCCTCAACCGAGGACCCGGCAGTGACAGCCGCGGACGCGAGCTGGCCTTCATCGACGCCAAGACCAAGAAGATCGTGCATCGCGTCTCCACCGCCAGCAACGGCATCGGTCACGCCTACAACAGCCCGGACGGGAAGCTCGCAGTGGTCACCAACTACGGCAACAACGTCATCACCATCGTCGACACCAAGAAGATGGCCACTGTGCAGGACCTGATCATCGGCAAGGGCCGTATGGGGCATGTCGCCTTCAGCCGCGATGGTAAATCGGGTTATGTCTCCAACGCTGGCGACGGCAACGTGTATAAGCTCGACATGGCGAGGCTGGAGGTCGTCAAGACCATAGAGACTGGCGCCGGTACTGCTGGTGGTGGCCAGATTCTCAACGTCTGGACCAACGTCTTCGAGGAACTCCCTCGCTGATCAGACCTCTGCTCCATGACGAAAAAGGCCGCCCTAGAGGGTGGCCTTTTTTACATCTCCGCAGTCCTGACTTTCTTCCCTCATGTCAGGGGAACGACGCGGCCAGGCTAGATCAAAACGGATATTCGCTGGCTACTGCGCGTGAGGACTGCTAGAACCTAGACGAGCCAAACCTTGTGGTGGGAAACGCTGTTTGCAGCTGAGGGTGAGGCATGCACGCTAAATGTCCAGATTGCGCACACCCAAGGCGTTCGTCTCGATGAAAGTGCGCCGCGGCTCTACCTCTTCGCCCATCAGGGTGGTGAATATCTCGTCGGCGGCGATGGCGTCCTCGATTTGTACCTTGAGCAGGCGTCGCATCTTGGGGTCCATCGTGGTTTCCCAGAGCTGTTCCGGATTCATCTCACCCAGCCCCTTGTAACGCTGGATGCTCAAGTTTTTTTTCGCCTCCTCAAGCAACCAGTCGAGGGCCTGCTTGAAGTCGCGGGCAGCGGCACGCGCCTCGCCGCGCCGGATCTCGGCACCCTCACGGATGAGACCGGAGATAAGCTCTGCGGTCTCGCGGATGGGGTCGTAGTCACCGCCTTCGATGAAATCGGCGTCCAAATGAGTGGTCAGGCTGATGCCGTGGCGTGTCTTGACGACTTCCAGGCGCCAGTGCCCATTGTCCTCTTCCTTGTGCGGCGTAATCCGTACCGGGCCGAGCTTAATGAGCTCGCGCATCAGATTCTCCGCTGCCGTGCGCGCGGCCTCCTCGCTGTCCAAACGGATGGCTGGTACATTTAGCAGGGTATAAAGCACATCCTGGTCCATGCGGCGGGCTAGACGCTCGATCACCGCCTCGGCGTAGAGGAATTGGCGGGCAAGTTTCTCGAAGCTCTCGCCAGTGATCGGCTCGGCTCCGAGCGACGGCACGAGCTCTGCGTCCTTCAGTGCTGTGCGCAGTAGATACTGCTTGAGTTCGTATTCGTCCTTGAGATAGGTCTCGGTCTTGCCCTGCTTGACCTTGTACAGCGGCGGCTGGGCAATGTAGATGTGGCCGCGTTCGATTAGCTCGGGCATCTGCCGATAGAAGAAGGTCAGTAGCAGCGTACGAATGTGCGAGCCGTCAACATCGGCGTCGGTCATAATGATGATGCGGTGGTAGCGCAGCTTGGACGGGTCATAGTCGTCCTTACCGATGCCGGTACCCAGCGCGGTGATCAGGGTGGCCACCTCCGTCGAGGACAGCATCTTGTCGAAGCGCGCCTTTTCGACGTTCAGGATCTTGCCCTTGAGCGGCAGAATGGCCTGAAACTTGCGATCGCGCCCTTGCTTGGCTGACCCACCCGCAGAGTCGCCCTCGACCAGGAAGAGCTCGGATAGGGCCGGGTCTCTCTCCTGACAGTCGGCGAGCTTCCCAGGTAGCCCCGCCGAGTCGAGCACCCCTTTGCGGCGGGTCATCTCGCGCGCCTTACGTGCAGCCTCACGCGCACGCGCCGCTTCGACGATCTTAGCGCAGATGATTTTGGCATCCTGCGGCTTTTCCAAAAGAAACTCGTTCAGCTTCTGCGCGACGATCTCCTCCACCGCAGGGCGTGCTTCGCTAGAGACCAGCTTCATCTTCGTCTGCGAGGAGAACTTGGGATCGGGCATCTTGATCGACAGCACGCAAGTCAGCCCCTCACGCATGTCGTCGCCAGTGATCTCCACCTTGGCCTTCTTGGCGATTTCGTTCTCCTCGATGTATTTGTTGATCACCCGGGTCATGGCCGCGCGCAGGCCCGTGAGGTGGGTGCCCCCATCGGCCTGCGGGATGTTGTTGGTGAAACACAGCACCTGTTCCTGGTAGCCGTCGTTCCACTGCATGGCCACCTCCACCAGAATCGGCACGCCTCCTGCGCTCGATTCGCCGGCGGCGTAGAAGACGTTGGGATGGAGTACCGTCTTGTTGCGGTTAATGTATTCGACAAAGCCCTTTACCCCACCGGAGAAAGCAAAGTTCTCGCGCCGACCATCGCGCTCGTCGATCAGCTCGATTCTCACTCCGTTGTTGAGGAAGGAAAGTTCGCGGATGCGCTTGGCGAGGATCTCGTAGTGATATTCGATATGGCCGAAGATCTCTTCGTCGGCCAGGAAATGCACCTCGGTGCCACGCCGCGTAGTCTCACCCACGACGCGCATAGGCGATACCTCTACGCCATTTTGCACCTCGATGATGCGGTCCTGCGGCACACCGCGGTGGAACTCCATGAAGTAGTGCTTGCCATCACGGCGAATATTGAGCTTCAGCCATTTCGACAGCGCATTCACGCAAGACACGCCTACACCATGTAGCCCACCGGAGACCTTGTAGCTGTTCTGGTTGAACTTACCGCCGGCGTGCAGCACGGTCATGACGATCTCAGCCGCGGAACGCTTAGGTTCGTGTTTGTCATCAAATTTGATACCCACCGGGATACCACGGCCGTTGTCGCTGACCGAGACGGAGTTGTCGGCATGGATGATGACCTTGATGTCGTCGCAATAGCCGGCCAGCGCCTCGTCGATGGCGTTGTCGAGAACTTCGAAGACCATGTGATG
>CALAMX010000208.1 GCA_937925755.1 uncultured Burkholderiales bacterium | reverse complement strand
TCCGACGCGCCACAGTATCGGGCGGGCGGGCAGTCAGGCCCAGGCGGTGGCGACCCAGCCGATTGATCAGCGCCAGACTAAGTTCACTCAAGGTGAGCGGTGGGGCATCGAGCCAGTCGTCCTGCCAGACGACGGTGGCCTCATGGACCAGGACCTTGCGCTGGCGCAGCAGCCAGTCCGGGAAGGGGCTGGTGGCACCGGGCGTATTCACGTGGATGCCAGCCACGCGGATCACGCCCTGCCGGTCGCGCTGGATGACCAGATGCGGGCGCGACAACTGGATGTAGACCAGGCGCGGTTCGGCCAGCAGCAGCGAGGTCCAGGACAGCGCCGTTTCGACACTCGGTACGGTGAGGGCGGGCAGGGCGCCCGGCTCTCCGAAGCGCACACCCTCCAAGCGCAGGCGCGGGTTCAGTCCACGCCAGTCGGCATGGATCGCGCCGATGCTCACTGCCACGCCCGTGGCCTCGGTCGCGATCCGCTCGATCATCGGGCGGTGACGGTCGATCTGCGGCATGATCCACAGGCGGAGCGTGAGCGCGATCGCGGAGAGCACGATGAAGACCACCGCTACGGCATAGGCGGCATAGTGCAGCGTGCGCCGCAGGTCGTGCACGAAGCGGGGATCGAGGCGAGGCGGGGCAATCACGGTGCCGGAACGATCGGGTTGACGTAAGGCACCCGGCTAGACCTGCCCCAGCCGCTTGAGTTCGGCCGCGATGGCCTCGGCGTCCAGGTCCTCGTAGTCAGCCCGGTTGAACAATACCACTCCCCCGGCCATCTCGAACCAGGCGTGTCCCACGGACCACGGCGCCGGTGGATCGCTGCCCTGAGGGCGACGCGGCAGGAGATAGAGCCGACCGGCTGTGTAGATCAGGTTATAGGGCGTACCCTGACGATGCAGGGATTCGATGGCCTGCCAGGCCTGGCCGGCATCGTCGAAGGTGAGACAGGCCGTGGGATAGGCGCGCTCACCACCGTTGTGCCGCCAATGCGCCTGTGCCAGCGGCAGGGGCTTTGTGCGCACGAAGGTCTGGAAATGCAGATGGTTGACCGAGGCGTATGCTCCAAGGCTATTGTAGGACAGGCCAAAACCGGGAGTCGTCTCTCCCAAACGGACAGCCAAGGTCCAGGCCCAGGTGTGCCATTGCTCGGTCAACCACTGCGGCCACGACTTTTCCGGTTCCGGCACGAGTAGGCCATGCAGCTCGACGAACGGGAATTTGTTGTAAAGCAATCGGGCCGTATGCCCCAGCAGGGTGCCACTCCACAGCACCTCGTGTTCGAGGGCCGGCCGGTTGAAATGAAACCCCTCGGGGTCGAACGGTCGCGACAGCCCCTCGACACACACCCGACTCGCGCGTGGCGGGCGCAAGGCGCGTAGAGGGTTGTAACAGACCTCCCAAGGGCCGGCAAGGCGTGTGTGTGCGCGCAGCCCCTCGCCAAAGCCGATCGCCATCAGCTTGAGGAACACCATCAGGTCGTCATCGGGTGCGTCGATCGGGCGACCCTGGCGCAGGGAGGCAGCCACCAGGGCGGCCAAATGCGAGTGACGCTCTTCCAGCCGATGTTTGAATCGCTGCCAAAATCTCGCGTCCTGGGCCGCGTTGGCCAGCACCAGGATGTAGCTGCCCAGGTCGTTGCCCTCCAGCATGCGGGCAAGTCCCTCGGCGAAGGCTTGCTGCAAGGCCGCCGTCGAGGCGAAAGGCGTGGTGGAGAGGATTGAATGCTTGATAGATTTCATCGGCTAAAATAACTCTGTGAACGAAACGGCTCGTCGGCCCAAACGGGGACGAAGCCGCGATTTCTGTGTTTGGTCATGGAGGATAGCAGATGGAACTCGTCGAATTTGCCTATGCCTCGCTGCGCCACGCCGACCCTGACGTCCGCACCGAGGCAGCCCGCCGGATCGATGCCTTGATCGCCACACTCGAGTCGGCCATGGAGGTCTGGCGCTCGGTGGACCCCAACCGGCCGAAACACAGCCTGGGCTCTCTCATATACATGCTGGACACGGCGACCATCCGCCGGCTCGACGAGCTCAGTCGCGCCGCTGACCAGGACCTCAAGGCCCTGTGTACCCTGGCCGGTCCGAGTGCGGCGCAGCGCGCGAGCTTGATCCCGCACCTGGTGGAGACCGCCTATTGGCAGCTCAAGCCCGAGGAGTCGCTGGCAGACCGCGTAGCCAGCAATCTTGCCAAGATGGGCGAGCGGGTGAAGCGGCTCAAGGCGATGCGCGAGGATCTCAGCGCGCCCGAGCGCATGGCCGCTTAAGCGGCATCATCCCGAAACCGGGTCTGCCACCCAAGCGGAACGACTCAAGGGGTGTAGGCCAGATTGGGCGCCAGCCACCGCTCGGCGGTGGCGAGGTCCCATCCCTTGCGGCGGGCATAGTCCTCGACCTGGTCGCGTTCGATCTTGCCGACGGCGAAATAGCGTGCCTGCGGGTGGGAGAGGTAGAAACCCGAGACCGATGCCATCGGCAGCATGGCATAGCTCTCGGTGAGACTGACCCCGATCGCTTCCTGCGCCTGCAACAGTTCGAACAGCGGCCCCTTCTCCGTATGCTCCGGGCAGGCCGGATAGCCGGGGGCGGGGCGGATGCCGCGGTATTGCTCGTCGATGAGCTGCTCGTTGCTGAGCTGTTCGTCGGCGGCATAGCCCCAAAATTCCCTGCGCACCCGCTCGTGCAATCGTTCGGCCAAGGCCTCGGCCAGCCGGTCGCACAGGGCTTTGAACAGAATGGCGGAGTAGTCGTCGTGCGCCTGCTCGAAGGCGCGCACCCGCTCGTCCTCGCCGATGCCGGCGGTGACCACGAAGGCGCCGATGTAGTCGCGCACCCCTGTATCCTTGGGCGCAACAAAGTCGGCGAGGCACCAGTTGGGCTGCCCCGTGGGTTTGGCCATTTGCTGCCGCAAGTTGTGCCAGATCATCAAGACCCGAGCGCGCCCCTCATCGGCATAAATGGCGATGTCGTCCTCACCCACGGTGTTGGCCGGGAATAGGCCCATGACGGCACGCGCCTGAACCCAGCGCTCGGCGATCATGCGCTTGAGCATGGCTTGGGCGTCAGCAAACAGCCGGCGCGCCTCGGCCCCTACGACGGCGTCGTCGAGGATCCGGGGGTAGCGGCCATGCAGCTCCCAAGCCTGGAAGAAGGGGGTCCAGTCGATGTAACGGGTGAGCTCCGCAAGGTCCCAGGGGCAGAAGACCTGCACGCCGAGGCTGCGCGGCACGGGCGGCGTGTACTGCCTCCAGTCGGTGCGAAACTTGTTGGCGCGGGCCTCGGCGAGGCTGACCCGTCTACCTTCCGACTTTTGTGCCAGGTGGCGCTCGCGCGTGGCGGCATAGTCGGCCTTGACCTTGGCGACAAAGGCGGCGCGGCTGTCGGCAGAGAGTAGGCTTGCGCACACCCCCACGGCGCGCGAGGCATCTTTCACATAGACCACGGGCCCGTCGTAGTTGGGATCGATCTTGACGGCGGTGTGGGCGAGGCTGGTGGTGGCGCCGCCGATCAGCAAGGGCAAGGTGAAGCCCTGCCGCTGCATCTCGCGGGCCACGTGCGCCATCTCTTCGAGTGAGGGCGTGATGAGCCCCGACAGTCCGATGATGTCGGCGTTGACCTCGCGGGCGGTGTCGAGGATCTTCTGCGCCGGGACCATCACGCCCAGATCGACGATCTCGTAGTTGTTGCAGCCAAGCACCACGCCGACGATGTTCTTGCCGATGTCATGCACGTCGCCCTTGACCGTGGCGAGCACGATCTTACCCTTGGCCTGGGACGTGTCGCCGCCGGCGGCCTTCTCCGCCTCGATGAAGGGCACCAGATAGGCCACCGCCTGTTTCATCACGCGCGCGCTCTTCACGACCTGGGGCAGGAACATCTTGCCAGCACCGAACAGGTCGCCCACCACGTTCATGCCATCCATGAGCGGCCCCTCGATCACCCGGATGGGATGGCCCAATTTCTGCCGGGCCTCCTCGGTGTCTTCGACGATGTACTGGGTGATCCCCTTGACCAGGGCGTGAGCGAGGCGCTGTTCCACCGGCAGCGAGCGCCAGGCCAAATCCTCTACCGCCTCGCGTGCCGTGCCCTTGACCGTCTCGGCATACTCCACCAGCCGCTCGGTGGCGTCCGGACGGCGGTTGAGCAGCACGTCCTCGACACGCTCGCGCAACTCGGCTGGGATCTCCTCGTACACCCCAAGCTGTCCGGCATTGACGATGCCCATGTCCATACCGGCCTGGATGGCGTGGTAGAGGAATACGGTGTGGATGGCCTCGCGCACCGGCTCGTTGCCGCGGAAAGAGAAGGAGACGTTGGATACCCCGCCGGAGACGTGCGCATGCGGCAGGTTCTGCCGGATCCAGCGTGTGGCTTCGATGAAGTCCACGGCGTAGTTGGCGTGCGCCTCGATCCCGGTGGCCACCGCGAAGATGTTGGGGTCGAAGATGATGTCCTCGGCCGGGAAACTGACCTCCTCGGTGAGGATCTTGTAGGCGCGCGCGCAGATCTCGATCTTGCGCTGATAGGTGTCGGCCTGCCCCACCTCGTCGAAGGCCATGACAATCACCGCCGCGCCGTAGCGGCGGGCGAGCCGGGCGCGGGCTTTGAATTCCGCCTCGCCCTCCTTGAGCGAGATGGAGTTGATCACCGGCTTGCCCTGCACGCATTTGAGGCCGGCCTCGATGATGGACCACTTCGACGAGTCGATCATGATCGGCACGCGGGCGATGTCCGGCTCGCTCGCCAAAAGCCGCAAGAAGCGGCTCATCGCGGCCTCGCCGTCGAGCATGGCCTCGTCCATGTTGACGTCGATCATCTGCGCGCCGGCCTCGACCTGGCTGCGCGCCACCTCCAGGGCCTCCTCGTACTTCTCCTCCAGGATCAGGCGTTTGAATTTCGCTGAGCCGGTGACATTGGTGCGCTCGCCGACGTTGACGAAGAGGCTGTCGCGCCCGACGTTGAACGCCTCCAGGCCGGCCAGGCGCAAGGCCGGTTCGATTCGTGGCACCTTGCGCGGCGCGCAGCCAGCCACCGCGTCGTGAATGGCGCGGATGTGCTCGGGCGTGGTGCCGCAGCAGCCGCCGACGATGTTGAGCAGGCCGGCGCGCGCCCACTCACCGATCTCGGCGGCCATTGCCTCGGGCGTCTCGTCGTACTCGCCAAAGGCGTTGGGCAGGCCCGCGTTGGGGTGAGCAGAGACCAGGGTGTCGGCTTTGCCCGCGATCTCCTCCACGTGCGGCCGCAGTTCCTTCGCCCCCAGGGCGCAGTTGAAGCCGAAGGAAAAGGGTTCGGCATGGCGCAGTGAGTTCCAGAACGCCTCCGCCGTCTGCCCCGACAGGGTACGTCCCGAGGCGTCGGTGATGGTGCCGGAGATCATGATCGGCCGCCGTTCGCCGGTGTCCTCGAAGTACTGTTGGATGGCGAACACCGCCGCCTTGGCGTTCAGGGTGTCGAACACCGTCTCGATGAGCAAGAGGTCGGCACCGCCCTCGACGAGGCCGCGTGTCGCCTCGTAGTAAGTGGCGGTGAGCGCCTCCCAGGTGACGTTACGATAGCCCGGGTCGTTTACATCGGGCGAGATGGACAGCGTCCTCGAGGTCGGCCCCAGCACGCCGGCCACGAAGCGCGGCTTGTTCGGTGTGGCAGCGGTGTATTCGTCGGCCACGGCCCGCGCCAGGCGCGCCCCGGCGTAGTTCAGCTCGTACACCAAGGCCTCCATGCCGTAGTCGGCCATGGAGATGGCGTTGGCGTTGAAGGTGTTGGTCTCCAAGATGTCCGCCCCCGCCGCGAGATAACGCGCATGGATGTCGCGGATGGCCTCGGGACGGGTGAGGGTCAGCAAGTCATTGTTGCCCTTGAGCTCACGCGGCCAGTCGGCAAAGCGCGCGCCCCGGTAGTCCGCCTCATTGAGCCCAAGCCGTTGGATCATGGTCCCCATGGCCCCGTCCAAGATCAGGATGCGGCGCTCGGCCAAGGTTTTGAGTTCGGCGGTGCGGTCGGGCATGGCGGATATAAACTGACGAATCTATTATCATAACATCTCACCTGGCGAGCCCCTAAAGGCCGGGGCCGTGCTGCATCATGCGAGCGGGCACGCCCGGTGAGCTTGGCGATGGTCTCGCTCGCGCGCATCCTGCTGGCAGGAGGCACGACCGTCATGTCCCGACCACTCACCGTCCCACCGCGCTACACCGTGCAGGACTCTATGGGCTGGAACGACGAGCGCCGCTACGCGCTGATCGACGGCGAGGTCTGACGCATGGCGCCGGTCCTGGTGCACCAGAGTATCAGCGGTAGCCTGTATGCGCCGCTTGACCTCCGGCATGAGGACCGGCGCCGTTCGGGCGTAGGTATGCCCTGCCGTGTCTTCAGCGCGCCCGTGGACGTCGTGCGGGGGCCAGCCACCGGAGTGCAACCGGATGTGGTGTTGGTGTGCGACCCGGCCTGGCTCGCCAACGGCCGTAATCTAGATGGGCCGCCCGAGCTGGTGAGAGAGGTGTTGTCGCCTGCCACGGCGCGGCGCGACCGACTCGTCAAGCGCGAGCTCTTCGAGCGGGTTGGCGTCGCCGATTCCGGTATCGCTGACCCCGAGGCCGCGACCCTAGAATGCGACCGTCTCGACCAAGGTCGCCATGGTCGGCCAGACGTCTTTGGGGCCGGCGACACCTGGAGCCTGCCTTACAGCGGCGGGTTCGCCCTCGCCATGACCACCGTCTTTGGTCCACCCTGCGAGCCCAGTCCTGGACCGCAGATTTGACCTATAGGAGCGTTTGCCATGCAGCACCTGACCCCGAAAGAGGCCTATGACTTCCTCCAGTCCCACCCGGACGCTGTCTTCATCGACTGCCGCTCGGAGTTCGAGTATCTCTTCGTCGGCCACCCAGTGGGGGCCATCCTCATCCCCTGGTACGAGGGCATCAACTGGGACTTGAATCCCCACTTCCTCGGCCAGGTACGCATGGCCGCCTCGCACAACCGGCCCGTGGTCCTGATCTGCCG
>CALAMX010000207.1 GCA_937925755.1 uncultured Burkholderiales bacterium | reverse complement strand
ATGAAGATCCTGATCGTCGAGGACGAGCCCAAGACCGGCACCTATCTCGAACAGGGCCTCACCGAGGCCGGTTTCGTCGTGGACTTGGCGCGCAATGGACCAGACGGCCTGCACCTGGGGCTCACCGGTGACTACGACCTGGCCATCCTCGACGTCAGGCTGCCCGGCATGGACGGCTGGCAGGTGCTGGCCGCCTGGCGCGCCGCCGGGCGCGGTCTGCCCGTGCTCTTCCTCACCGCGCGCGATGCCGTGGAAGACCGCGTGCGCGGTCTGGAGCTGGGGGCGGACGATTACCTCATCAAACCTTTCGCCTTCGCCGAGCTGCTCGCACGGGTGCGCACGCTGTTGCGGCGGGGCCGTAGCCAAGTCGCACCGGGGATCCTGCGCGCCGGCGACCTGGAACTCGATCCCGTCCGCCGCCGGGCCACGCGCGGCGGCCGCCGCATCGATCTCACCGCCAAGGAGTTCGCCCTGCTGGAGCTGTTCCTGCGCCGCCGTGGCGAGGTCCTGCCAAGGGCGCTGATCGCCTCGCAGGTCTGGGACATGAACTTCGATTCCGATACCAACGTCATCGACGTCGCCGTCAAGCGGCTGCGCGCCAAGATCGACGAGGGCTTCGACACCAAGCTCATCCGCACCGTGCGCGGCATGGGCTATGTCCTGGAGGCGCCGCCTGAGTGAGCCGGCCGTTGTCGCTCACCAACCGTACTGCCCTGCTGTTCGCCGCTGTCGTCGTCGTCGTGCTGGCGATCCTGGGCCTCGCCATCGACCGGGCGGTGGACGCCCACTTCCGCGACATGGACCGCCAGATGCTTGCCGGCAAGGTCGAGCTGGTACGCAACCTGCTGGCGAAGGTAACAGATCGCTCAGCGCTCGATGCCCTGCCGCAGCAGCTCGACGACGCCCTGGTGGGTCACCATGGCCTGTCGCTGGCGGTGCTGGACGCCGAGGGCCGCATCTGGTTCGCCAGCCGCGCAGGGCCCTTCCCGGCGGGCCTCATCGCCCAGGCGCGCCGTGGGCCGGCGGCGCTCGTCACCTGGCGCGAGGACGGACATCGCCTGCGCGGCATGGTCACACAGGTCCAGCCCCAGGCAGTCGGCGGCGGGCCCTACACCGTGGCCGTGGCCTTCGACATCCGCCACCATGACCACTTCATGGCCGGTTTCCGGCGCTCCCTCATCCTGGTCATGCTCATCGCTGCACTCGCCACCGCCACCCTGGGCTGGGCGGTGACCCGCCAGGGCCTGAAACCGCTCCGGCAGATGGGCGCCACCGCCCTGTCCATTTCTGCGCAGCGACTCGATGCGCGCCTGTCGGAGGTGGGGGCGCCGGCCGAGTTGGTAGAACTCGCCGCCGCCTTCAACCAGATGCTCGCCCGGCTTGAAGAGTCCTTCCAGCGCCTAGCCGCTTTCGCCGCCGACCTCGCGCACGAGCTGCGCACCCCGCTGTCCAATCTGATGACCCAGACCCAAGTGGTCCTGGCCCAGCCACGTGAGGCGGCCGCCTACAGGGAGACCCTGGAATCCGCCCTGGAGGAATACGAGCGCCTGGCGCGCATGATCGACGACATGCTGCTGCTGGCCAAGGCGGACAACCGCCTGCTGGTACCGCAACGCGAGTCGATCGACCTCGGGGCGGTGGCCCGTCGGGTGGCCGAATTTTACGAGGCCGTCGCGGCGGAGGCCGGCGTCGAGGTGGCGGTGGCGGGTTCGGCGCACGTCATGGGCGACCGGCTGATGCTGGAGCGGGCCATCGCCAACCTGCTCGCCAACGCTGTGCGCCACACCCCGCGCGGCGGTCGCATCGTCATCGAACTGAGCGAGTCGACCGACGGCGCAACGATCGCCGTGGTCAACCCAGGGCCCGGCATCCCGGAGGCACATCTGCCGCACGTGTTCGAGCGCTTCTACCGCGTGAACCCCGATCAAAGGGCCGACGGCGCCCACACCGGCCTAGGCCTGGCCATCGTCAGGTCGATCGCCGAGGCACACGGTGGCAGTGTGCAAGTAGCGTCAGTCCCCGGTATGACGCGCTTCGATCTGAGCTTGCCCAAATCGGCATGAGCTTGCAGAGCCGTAAGGTCGAACTTGAGCGCCTGCTCCTCAACCATGCCGGGCTGTGGCGCCCCCAGCCGTTCAAGGATCCAAAGCCGGCGTGGTGTGAGGTCTACCCAGCCCTCGCTGCCGAAGCCCTGAGCGTCCCTGAAGCCGCGCTCGATGCCCGTGCTGCCGACACGCCAGGGCTGATCCGTTGGCTGGCACGCCACCTGCCCGAGCTCGCCGCGCTATTGCCCCTGACCAGCCTGCCGGTTGCCCCCCATCACACCTTGCCCGCCGTCGCGCCACACGTGCACAGCCACGTGCCATGGCGCAAACAGGCCCAGATCGAGGCCTTCACCGCCGCCATTGGCGCGCCCCGCGCCCCGGTGTTGGAATGGTGCGCCGGCCTCGGCCACTTGGGACGCAGTCTCGCCGCGACCTGGCAACGTCCGGTGTTGAGCCTGGAGATCGACCCCGCCCTGTGCGTACGCGGCGCAGCCTTGAGCCGTGGTCAAGACCAGCATTTCCTCCAGGCCGACGCCCTCGACCCGGCGAGCGCCCGCTACCTCGAAGATCGCCATACCGTGGCCTTGCACGCCTGTGGCGACCTGCACCGCCGCCTGGTGATCGCGGCGGGCGAGCAACGCTGTCCCGCCCTGGACCTCGCCCCCTGCTGCTACTACCGCACGACGCTGCCGGTCTATCGGCCGCTCACCGGCGGCGCCCTCTGCCTCAACCACGACGACCTGCGCCTAGCCGTGACCGACACCGCCACGGCCACGCCCCGGCAACGGCAGCGCAGCCGGCAGGCCATGGCATGGAAGCTCGCCTTCCAGGTCTTGGCCGGCGAGCTCACCGGCCGGCCCTACCATCCCTTGAAACCGGTGCCGGAGGCCTGGCTTGCGACTGGGTTCGAGGCCTGGTGCCGGCGTCTGGCCGCGCGCGAGGGGCTTCACCTGCCCGCCGCGGTCGCTTGGCCAGCCTTGGAGGCAGAGGGCTACGCGCGTGCCGGTCGCGTGCGGCGCCTGGAGCTCGTCCGGCTCGCCTTCCGCCGTGCCCTGGAGGTGTGGTTGGTGGCGGACCTTGCCCTGCATCTCGAGCACCTGGGCTACCGGGTGTGGCTCAGCAGTTTCTGCCCCGAATCGGTCACCCCGCGCAACCTCCTGCTCTCGGCTCGGCTGGCCTGACGCGAAGCGGCTATAATTGCTGGACACTCGCATCCGAAAAAGGACCTCATGAAACGGACAGAACTGGATGCCGCCTGGCAGGCCCTGCGCGCCCATCACAAGGAATGGAAGGGACTGCACCTGCGCGAACTGTTCCGCGCCGACAAGCGCCGCTTCGAACGCTTCTCGCTGCGTCTGAACGATTTGCTGCTCGACTACTCGAAAAACCTCGTCACCGAAGAGACGATCAAGCTCCTGCTGCGCCTGGCCAAGGCGGCAGAACTCAAGGAGGCACGCGCGGCCATGTTCAGCGGCCGCCACATCAACGTGACCGAGGACCGGGCGGCGCTGCACACGGCGCTGCGTGCGCCGGCCGAGCTCAGCCTGATGGTGGACGGCCACAACGTGATGACCGACGTGCGCCGGGTGCTCAAACAGATGGCAAGCTTCGTCGACAAGGTGCACACCGGCCGCTGGAAGGGCTACGGCGGCCAGCCCATCCGCGACATCGTCAACATCGGGATCGGCGGCTCGGATCTGGGGCCGGCCATGGTCTGCCAGGCCCTCACACCCTATGCCCGGCCTGGCATCACCACGCATTTCGTCTCCAACGTCGACCCCACCCATTTGACCGAGACGCTCAAGCGCTTGAGCCCCGAGACCACGCTGTTCATCGTCGCCTCCAAGACCTTCACCACCCAAGAGACCCTGGCCAACGCCACCGCCGCGCGTGCCTGGCTCATGCAGCATGCCAAGGACGGCCGGGCAGTCGCGCGCCACTTCGTCGCCGTCTCCACCAATCGCGAGGCGGTGGTGAACTTCGGCATCGACCCGGACAACATGTTCGAATTCTGGGATTGGGTCGGCGGCCGCTACTCGCTTTGGTCGGCCATTGGGCTACCCATCGCCCTCTACCTCGGGATGGAGCACTTCAACGAGCTGCTCGCCGGGGCGCACGACATGGACCAGCATTTCCTGAACGCGCCGCTTACTGCCAACATGCCGGTGATCCTCGGCCTCATCGGCATCTGGTACATCGACTTCTGGGACGCGCACACCCACGCCGTGCTACCCTACGATCAGTATCTCGCGCGGCTGCCAGCCTATCTGCAGCAGCTCGACATGGAGTCCAACGGCAAATCGGTCACCCGCGCCGGCCGACCGGTCAAGCATGCCACCGGCCCCATCGTCTTCGGCGAACCCGGCACCAACGGCCAGCACGCCTTCTACCAGCTCATCCATCAAGGCACCCGGCTCGTCCCTTGCGACTTCCTGGTCGCGGCCGAGTCACACAACCCGCTCGACGACCAGCACGAGATGCTGCTCGCCAACTGCTTCGCCCAGTCCGAGGCCCTCATGCGCGGCAAGACCGCTGCCGAGGTGCGCGCCGAACTCAAGGCCCAGGGCCTGAAGAAGAAGGAGATCGCCAAGCTGCTGCCACACCGTGTCTTCCCCGGAAACCGGCCGAGCAATACCCTCCTCTACCATCGGCTCAACCCCCGCACCCTGGGTCGGATCATCGCCCTTTACGAACACAAGGTCTTCGTGCAGAGCGTGATCTGGGACATCAACGCCTTCGACCAGTGGGGTGTGGAGCTCGGCAAGCAGCTCGCCCGCAGCATCTTGCCCGAACTGAAATCGTCCGCGCCCGTGCGCGGCCATGACGCCTCCACCAACGGACTGATCAACTATTGCAAGGGCCTGCGCGAAGAGACCTGAGCGAGGCGGAGGACAGCACGCATGACCTACACCCTGCTACGCCTCGTGCATGTCGGCACGGTCTACGTCACCCTCGCCCTGTTCGTGTTGCGCGGATTGTGGATGGTGCTCGACTCGCCGCGCCTCAAGCAGCGCTGGGTGCGCATCGTCCCACATGTCAACGACACGCTGCTGCTCACCGCCGCCATCGGCATGCTGGTCGTCGCCGGGCTCAACCCGCTCGATCAGCCCTGGCTCATCGCCAAGATCGTAGGGCTGCTCGCCTACATCGTCTTGGGCAGCGTGGCCCTGAAACGCGGGCGTACGAAACCCATCCGTGTCATGGCCTTCATCGCCGCCCTGGGGGTGTTCGCCTACATCGTCGCTGTTGCGGTCACGAAGCAAGTCCTGCCGGGCCTAGGCTGATCCAAGTTCCCAGTCAGCAAGAACCCCCACCACCCGCTCGCGCCCGTTCGCTGGGGCGTGGTCGAAGGCCTTGGTCGGCGTGGGCGATGCGGGCCTGGGGTCGGCGTTGTACACGGTCCGGACCATCACCCCCACGCTTGAGGTAACCGGGAACACGCCCCGATCGGGCCGGCGCCCCTCCCGCAGCGCGCGCACGAGGTGCTCCTCAAGCAGCGCCTCGGCCAAGCCGGTTGTGGGCAGATCACGCAGGACTCCTCGCCGCCATAGCGGAACGTAATATCGTTCATGCGGCAGAGCTTGTTCAGCCTGCGAGCGACCTGACCAAGCACCAGGTCGCCCGCCGCCGGCACTGCACGCGATTCGGGGAACGCCCTTTACGCTTCGGGGAAAACCCTATGCCAGTAACGGCGTTGTAACTCGCGTGCCGAACGTACCGTGATCCCCTGCTGCGTGAAGCGCAATTCCAGGGCACCCTGCCGGTCGGTGCGCAGGACGCGCATGCCACGCTCGGTGAAACGCCGCAGCACCTCCGGCGCGGGGTGGCCGAAGCGGTTACGGTGTCCCACCGAGATGACGCCATAGCGGGCACCAACGGCATCCAGGAATTCCGGCATGGACGACGAGCGGCTGCCGTGATGCGCAGCGATCAGTACATCGGCTGCCAGGGACTCGGGCACGCGCTCCAGCAGACTCAACTCCCCCAGTCGCTCGACGTCCCCGGTGAGCAACACGCTGCCTTTGCGGCTACTCACCTTCAGGACACAGCTCCGATCGTTGTCGGCATAGTGCCGGTTGGCGTAGTGGTGTAGAGGTGGGTGCAAGATGGCGAACTCCACCGCATCCCAACGCCAAGAGGTGCCAGCGATGCAGGTGCGCGCGCCGGTGTGCGCCGCCAGGATGGCCTGGCCGTGCGGACTGACTCGGGTTTGGTCCATACCGGCCAACGAGGTCCAGAGCGCCACCGGGGGCAGGCTTGCCATCAGCCCCAGGGCGCCGCCGCTGTGGTCGGTGTCGTCATGGCTGACGAACAGGGCGTCGAGGTGTTTGACCCCCTGCGCGTGCAGATAGGGGGCGACGATGCGCCCGCCGGCGTCCTCGCCGGAGGCATAGAGCGGGCCGGTGTCATAGACCAAGGTGTGTTCGGCCGTGCGCACCACAGTCGCCAGGCCCTGCCCGACGTCGAGCACGGTAAGCCAGAACTCCCCTGCCGCGGGCCGCTCCAGGCGCGGAAACAGCAGCGGCAAGAAAAGGATCAGGCCAAGCGCGCGTCCCGGCACACCCCTGGGCAACAAGAGCAGGGCGGTGCCGAGCAGGGCGAGACCCAAGGCAGGCCACCCCGGGTGAGCCCCATACCAGACCGGCTGTGGCAAGCTGTCGAGCCAGACGAGGCCCTGCATGGTCAGCTCGACCGCGCCGTGGGCGAGCCTGGCCAGAACGTCCAACGGCAACACCACCGCCAGGAGGGTCAGCGGGACGGCGACGAGACCGATGAGCGGGATGGCGAATGCATTGGCCAGGGGCGAAACCAGGGAGATTTCATGAAACAGCGCCAGCAGGGCAGGCGTGAGCGCCAGGGTGACCGCCGCCTGGGCCTTGGCCCCAGCGACCCCCCACGGCGGTGGGCGCAACCGCCCGCTGCCGGCATACAGGAGCGCCGCCACCGCCCCAAACGACAGCCAGAATCCCGGTGCCAGGGCGGCCCAGGGATCGACCGCCACCACCACCAACAGCGCGCTGGCCAGCACACGGCTGGGAGAGGTCAACCAACTGCCCCACAAAACGATGACCACGGTTGCCAGCATGTAGAGGGTGCGCTGCGCCGGGATGCCAAAGCCAGCCAAGGCAACGTAGGCGGCAGCGGCGAGTAGGCCCAGGCCAAGCCCCGCCTTGCGGGCCGGCAGCCACGAACAGAGCGCTGGCATGCGCCGCCACAACCGGCTGACCAGCCAATAGACCAGGGTGGAAAAAAGCGTGACATGCGCACCGGAGATGCTCATCAGGTGCGTGACCCCGGTGTGGCGGAACAGGGTCCACTGGGCGCTGGGGATGGCATTCTGATCGCCCACGGCCAGGGCGATGACGACCCCCGCATAGTCATACCCCTGCAGAGCTTGCGCCAGGCGGTCGCGGACGCTGCCACGCAGGCGGTCGAGCCAACCGCGTGCCGCGCCAGTGCACCCATCCGCGGCTTGTGGGCCATGCATGACAAACCCCGTGGCCCGGATGCCCCGCTCGAACAGCCAGCCCTCATAGTCGAAACCGTGCGGGTTGACTTGTCCGTGCGGCGCGGTGAGGCGTGCCACAAGGCGCACGCAGTCCCCGGGTCTGGGCGGTTGCGGCGGCTCACCCTTGAAGGCGCTTTTTGTGAGCATGACGCGGCTTGGTACCCTGGCCCCCGTGGTGTGCACCACTGCCACGTCGAAGCGCGCGCGCCAACCGCGCGGTGTGCGTTCGGGCAGATCGATCACCCGCGCCGTAAGATCAATCGGCCGGTCCTCCCAGGCCTCGGGCAGATGGTCGGCCAGACGCGATTCGGCGCGCCAGGCGGCATAGAAAAAGCCGGCCAGGCCGGCGAGCAGCAAGGCGGTAAGACCGCACACTGCGGCTGGCCGCTTTGGGCACTGCAGCCAGAGGATCAGCGCCATGCCGGACAGCAACGGCCCCAGCCAGGTGTACGCGGGCAGGGCCGGCTGCACCTGCAGCATGGCCGCGCCCAAGGCAAACGCGAGTATGCCCAGGCGGATCACGTTACAATCGAAGCTCCTTTCCCGGCACCGCCCACCGCATGCCGCGCAAGCATTTCCGCAAGTTCCTCCCCGATCACACGACCGTGAGGAACCACCGCCATCTGCGGCTTTTTCGCCCCCTGCTGCGCCACCCCAACCTGTGGCATCTCAACCGTCATTCCGTTGCCGGTGGGGTTGCCGCCGGCCTGTTCGGCGGCCTCATTCCGGGGCCTTTCCAGATGCTCACCGCGGCGATCCTCGCCATCGTCTTTCGCGTCAACCTGCCGGTGGCGCTGGCCACGACCCTTCTGTCCAACCCCTTCACTTGGCCCTTCATCATCGTCGCGGCCTACTGGATCGGCGCGCAGATCACCGGGGAAAAGGCCAATGGTCTGCAGCCCTTCGAATTCGATTGGCTCTCAGGGCCGTGGGCAGAGTTGCTGCCCCGCTTGCTGCATTGGTTCGCCGGCATGGGCGAGACCTTTCTGCTGGGGCTTTTGATCCTCGCTCTGGCCCTGGCGGCAGTCGGCTATTTCCTGGTCCAGCTCGGCTGGCGGCTGTACATCCTCGCCTATCTGCGCCGGCGGCGAGCGCGCAGGCACTGACGCCGTTACGCGCGATGCGGCGAATCAGTTGCGCTCGGCCGGTACGCTCACCGGATAGCCGTTGGACAGCGCGGTGAGAAACACCTCCAGATCGGTGTAGGCCTGGCTGCCCGGCAGCAAGGGCTGCACCCCCGTGTCCAGGTTGCATTCCATCATGCGCAGGTGTAGCGACTGCAGAAAATACTGCGTCCGGTAGACTGGATAATGAGTCACATCCCCATAGGGTGTGGTGATGTGGCTGCCGCGCACCAGCTGGCCGATGTTGCGAGTATGGCAAGACGAGCAGGCGAAATTGAGGCGTCCGGCCTTGGTGTGAAACAGTCGGCGCCCGCGCTCGTAGGCCTCCTGCATCGGCCCACGCGACACGTCGATGCGGATGGGCATGCCCTGGCTGAAGCTGGCGATGTATAGCGAGACCGCGCTGTTGTCGTAACTGCCGTTTTGCAGGACCTCACCCTGCGCTGCGGCACAATGTTCGATCACTGCCTCGAGCCCGACGACCCGGCCGAGGTCCTGACGATATTGCGGAAAGCGCGTGCGCAGCCCCTTGAGCCCGGCGCGACCCGCACCCAGACAGGCAGCAAAGCGCCCATTGCGGTTGAGCGTCTTGTACAGGTACTCGCCCCGCTCCAGGGCGAAATGGCCGCCATGCACCGCCTGGTTGAAGGGCGGGTCCATGAACTTCCAGTTGAGCTTCCAGTGCTCATCCGGGTTACCGGCCAGACGCCAGTCGAGCCGGCTGCGGTCGCGCCAATGAGGGTAGGTCTTGGACAAGCGCAAGTCCCCCCGGACGTGTGCTTCGTAGTCCGGTATGGGCAGATCCATGTCTCGGTAGGGCGCTGGCTCCTGCGCCCAGGCCGTGCCGACCAGCGCCGTTAGCAACAGACCCGTGCGCAGCAACGTTCTCATCGCCTACTCCAGACTCTGCACATAGGCGGTCAGGTCCCGAATCTCCTGCTCGGTCAGCACGCCGAAGGCGCCGAAGGGCGGCATCACCGTATTGGGATTGGTCACCCGGCGATCATAGATCTGCTGGTAGACGTAGGCGTCGCTCACGCCCCGTTGTTTGTAGCCCAGCAGGAGTTGCCCCACCGAACCGGGCCAAGGCTCGCCTGGCAGGGTGTGGCAGGCGATGCAGTTGCCGCGCGCGGGGTCCATGGCGATCTCCCGGCCGCGAGCAGGGTCGCCGCGCAAGGGTGGGTCGTAGTTCGCCTGCTGCGGGCGCGGGGTGGGGCGCCGGTCGAGATGACTGAGCGTAGGCCAGGGCGTGAGATCGCGCTTGTACGGCTCCCACTCCAAACGCCCACTGTTCACTACGACCTTGGGCGTCAGGGTGCGGTTCTGGGCATTGGGATCGACGGCCGCATCCGCCGGCCATTCACTGGCCTGCCCTGCACCAGCCAGACACAGGCAGATCCCCCCGAGGATGAGGGGTCTCATCTCGTCTCCTTCACAATCCGGAATGTTTTTTATTTGTTCAGTCTAGCAATGCACCGTCGCCGGCTCAAGCCGACCGTCGGCCAGGAGCAACACCCGTTGCATTCGCGAAGCGAGTTCCGCATCGTGCGTCACCACCAGGAAGGCTACGGCGCGGCGCTGGCTGAGCTCGAGCAACAAATCCTGCACGTGCCCGGCGGTGTGGCGGTCGAGGTTGCCGGTGGGCTCGTCCATCAGGACACAGGCCGGCTGGGTGACTAGCGCACGGGCGATGGCCGCACGCTGGCGCTCGCCACCCGATAGCTCACCCGGCCGGTGCTCAAGCCGGTGCGCGAGGCCCACCTCGTCCAGCATCTCGGCGGCAGCGGCCAAAGCTTTGGCGCGTGGCATGCGCCTGATCACGAGCGGCATGGCCACGTTCTCGACAGCGGAGAACTCCGGCAGGAGGTGATGGAACTGATAGACGAAGCCGAGCACGCGGTTGCGCAGCCGGCCGCGCGCCTCCTCGCCGAGTGCCCAGAGGTCCTGACCGATCAGGTGTACCACCCCGGCCGTGGGGCGGTCGAGCCCACCCAGGATGTGCAGGAGCGTGCTCTTGCCCGAGCCCGAAGCACCCATGATGGCGACCCGTTCCCCGGCGTGGATGTCGAGGTCCACGCCGGTGAGGACCGGCACCTCCACATTCCCCTGCCAATAGCTCTTCACGAGCCCCCGGCAGGCGAGCACGGCCCCGGCGGATGCCGCCTCATTCATAGCGCAAGGCCTCGGCCGGCTGCACCCGAGCGGCGCGCCAACTGGGATAGAGGGTGGCCAAGAAGGCGAGCAGCAGGGCCACACCGCCGATCCAGGCGACATCCGTCCAAACGAGTTTGGACGGCAGCTCGGAAATGAAATAGACGTCGGCCGGGAACAGGTCCAAGCCCAGGGCACGTTCGATCATCGGCACTACGGTCTCGACGTTCAAGGCGAGCGCAATGCCACCGCTCACGCCCAAGGCCGTGCCCACCACGCCGATCAGGCTGCCCTGCACCATGAAGATCTGCATGATGCTCGCGGGGCTCGCCCCCAGGGTGCGCAGGATGGCGATGTCGGCCTGCTTGTCGGTGACCACCATGACCAGGGTGGAGATGATGTTGAAGGCGGCCACCGCCACGATCAGCGTCAGGATCAGGGCCATCATGCGCTTCTCGATCGCGACCGCGCGGAAGAAATTGGCATGGCTCATGGTCCAGTCGGACAGGAAGTAATCCCCTTGCAGGCTGCGAGCTAGCTCGCGTGTGACGAAAGGCGCACGTTCCATGTCAGCGAGTTTGACCCGCAGACCCGAGACCTCGTCGCCTAGACGGTAGAGCCGCTGCGCATCGGTGAGATGGATCAGCGCGAGCCCGGCGTCGTATTCGTACATGCCGGCCTCGAACACCCCCGCGACGGTGAATTGCTTGAGCCGAGGCACAAGGCCAGCGGGTGTCACGCTACCCTGCGGGATGATCACGGCGACTTTGTCGCCGATGGTGAGCCCCAGGCTACGAGCGAGCTCTATACCCAGGATGATGTGGTACTCGCCGCCCTTGAGGTCGGCAAGACGCCCCGTCTTCATCGCCGCGGCTAGGTCCGATACCTCCCCTTCCCGCTCGGGCAGGACACCGCGCAGGATGGCGCCACGCGGATTGGAACCGTTGGCGAGCAGGGCCTGGCCGCGCACATAGGGGGCAGTGCCACGCACCTCGGGGTGCCGTCGCACCTGCGCGTCGAGACCCTGCCAGTCGCTTAAGCTCTCGCCCGCGCCGGTGATCTCCAGGTGCGAGGCCACGCCGAGGATGCGGTTGCGCAGCTCCTCCTGAAAGCCGTTCATGACCGAAAGGACGACAATCAACGCCGTCACCCCCAGGGCGATACCGGCCATGGAGATGAGCGAGATGAAGGAGATGAAGTGATTGCGGCGCTTGGCGCGGGTGTAGCGCAGGCCGATCCAGAGTTCGTAAGGCAACACGGCCAGCAGTCTGCCACAAGCCAGCCGACTCGGCCAGCATCGAACGGGCCAGGGAATCACTATCTCTGCCTGGACGCCCCCTGCCAGGCGAAAGAGACAAAAACTCGGTGTTCTTCGGGTTCGTGCGGGCTACGGGGTGTGTGGAGGTTCGGGATTTGTGGTGGCGTACGGGGTTTATGGGAGATCAGTTTCTCTTCATCAAATGCGGGCCAGAGGCCCGCGCACCCAGGAAGCCTGCGGGTAAAGGAGTGGAAACCCCTGGGTACGCGGGCCTCCGGCCCGCACCCATGGGTTTCATTGGCTTGAGGACAACATGACATGAACAAGGCGCTTGTGGCACAAACCGAAGGAAGCTTCGCATCACTGACCGCGCGAGCGCTCGACTCCGTTGCGCGGTCTTGGCTCCGGCCGCCGCTTCGCGGCTTAACATGCGTAGGAGCGACGAGAGTCGCGACCAAAAACGACCAACAACGACCAACGCTGTGCATATCAAGACGTGTCGCGGCTCTCGCCGCTCCTACACCTGCCGTGCCGATCTCGTAGGAACGATCTGTAGGAGCGACCTGTAGGAGCGACGAAAGTCGCGACCAACAGCGACCATCAACGACCATCAACGACCAACGGGATGCACACAACGGCGTGTCGCGGCTCTCGCCGCTCCTACCCGAAGCGCAAGCGCGGTAGGCGGTGTGGCATCATCATCTGTAGGAGCGACGAAAGTCGCGACCAAAAACGACCAATAGCGACCAACAACGACCGACGGGATGCATACCACGACATGTCGCGGCTTTCGCCGCCCCGACCCGAGGCACAAGCGCGGCAGACGGTGTGGCATCACGATGATACGCCTCGCATCCAGCGCTCCGGGCACTCAATCCCGGTCGCCGGGTTATGCAGAGCGTCCTTAGCCTACGCCGAAACTGCGTTGTGGCTCCGGCCGCTCGCTTTCGCTCGCTTAACCTGCCTGACGGCAGGTTAGCCTACGCCGAAACTCTGTTTTGGCTCCGGCCGCCGCTTCACCTCGCTTGACGTTCGCTGCGCTCACGTTAGCCTTCGCCAAAACTTCGTTTGCACTTCCTCGCCTGAGCTCATATCACGTCTCGTGACTCGCGCTC
>CALAMX010000206.1 GCA_937925755.1 uncultured Burkholderiales bacterium | reverse complement strand
AGTCGTGAGGTGGGCTCCAGGCCCCAGGCCTTGTCCAGGAGGTCCTCTTCCGCCTCGGTCGGCGCTGAGAGGCTGTCATAGCCCTCGCGCAGAATCACGTGGCAGGTGGTGCAGGCACAGGACTTCTCACAGGCGTGCTCGATCTCGATGCCATGCTCGAGCAGGTTGTCACAGATGGACACCCCCTTCTGGGCCTCGATGACGGCGCCCTCAGGGCAATACTCCTCATGCGGCAAAACGATCAACTGGGGCATATTCCGTGGTAGGGGATTGGTTGCCATTCTGGCTGGGCAAGGCGGCGAGCACCCCATCCCAGAAGCGGATGCGCGCCTCGATGGCGGCGACGGCGGCGGCCTCGGCCTCGCGGATGCGCACGGGGTCGCCCGCGCACAACCCTTCCAGAAGACGGATGGAAAGCGGGGCGTGGAAGTCCTCGTCGAGGTGGACGTGGCGCTTGAGGTAATAATGGAAGGTCGGCGCCTCGCGCTCGCTCACTGCCATGCGCGCGAGAAAGGCGCGGAACATGTTGGGGATGACGTGCTCACGCCCCAGGGCCAGGGCGGCGGCCACGGTGTGGGGTAGGCCGCTGTCGATGAAAGCGAAGGTCACGCGCATGAAGGCCCGTGAGGGCTCGGGGACCAGACCAGAGTCCAAGGCGGCGGCGAGTCCCTGGTCGCGGACGATCTCGACGAAGCGGGCGGGCCGCTCGGCATCGGCCCCCACCTCGCGCATGGCCCCCAGATAGAGCTGGAAATGGCTGGTGAACTCACCCGGCTGTCCTGGCGCGGCGGCGTCGGTCTCCTCTTCCAGGTTGAGCTCGTTGATGAAGCGCTGCACGGTGGGGTCCACCCCCGGCGTCCAGGGCCAACGTGCGGGCGCCACCGCATGCTGCAAGTACTTGATCAGGGACATGAAATCCCAAACCGAATAGACGTGGTGCGCCATGAAGACACGCAAGTCGTCCAGGGTCCGCAGCGCGGCATAGATGGGATGCTGGTCGAGACGCTGGCGCAGCGGGTGGATGATGCTGAGGTCGAAACGTTCAGACATCGATCTCCTCCAGTCGATGACCGGTCAGGGCCCTTTTCACGCTCGCGTCCATACGCCGAGCGGCGAATTCGACCGTGCCTTGATTGAGGGCATCGGTAGCCTGTTTGATGGCCTTTAGATCATCGCCAGCCAGGGCTCGTTCCAAGGCAGCGACGAGGGATTCGATCACCGCCCGCTCCTCGGCCGAGAGCAGCGCCTCACCATCGGTGGCCAATGCGCTGCGCGTAGCCTCGAGGAGGCGCTGACCGTCCACGCGGGCCTCGGCCAGATTGCGCGCTGCCATGTCCTCGCTGGCGTGCGCGTAGGAGTCCTGTAGCATGCGGGCGATCTCTTCGTCGGTGAGACCATAAGAGGGTTTGACCTCGATGTGGGCCTCGACACCGGTGCTCAGCTCGCGCGCAGTGACCGACAGCAACCCATCGGCGTCGACCTGGAAGGTGACCCGCACCCGCGCCGCGCCCGCCACCATGGGCGGGATACCCCGCAATTCGAAGCGGGCGAGCGAACGGCAGTCGCTCACCAGCTCGCGCTCGCCCTGCACCACATGGATCATCATTGCGGTCTGGCCGTCCTTGAAGGTGGTGAACTCCTGCGCACGCGCCAGTGGGATGGTGGAGTTGCGCGGGATGATCTTCTCGACGAGTCCTCCCATGGTCTCGATGCCAAGCGACAGCGGCACCACGTCGAGCAGCAACCAGTCGTCCTGGCCTTTGTTGCCGGCCAGCACATTCGCCTGCATCGCCGCCCCCAGGGCCACCACCTTGTCCGGGTCGAGGTTGTTGAGCGGCGTCTGCCCGAAGAACTCGCCCACCGCCGCCTGGATGCGCGGGATACGGGTGGAGCCGCCCACCATCACCACACCCTTGATGTCGGCGGGCTTGAGCCCAGCGTCGCGCAGAGCCTTGCGGCAGGGTTGCAGGGTCTTGGTGACCAGGCTCTCGGTCATGGCGTTGAAGGTGTCCTCGGTGAGCGTGAGGTCGATGAGTTCACCGCTGGAGAGCACCGCGGTAATGCGCACCGCTGGTTGTTCGCTCAACATCTCCTTGGCCTCGCGTGCCTTGGCGAGCAGCAGGGCCTTGTCATGATCGGTGACGGCATGCAGACCCGCCTGCTCCAGGATCCAGCAGTAGATGCGCCGGTCGAAGTCGTCACCACCCAGGGCCGAGTCGCCACTGGTGGCCATCACCTCGAACACCCCCTTGGTCAGCCTGAGGATGGAGAAATCGAAGGTGCCGCCGCCCAGGTCATACACCGCATAGATTCCCTCGGCGGCATTGTCCAGGCCATAGGCGATGGCGGCGGCGGTCGGTTCGTTGAGCAGACGCAGCACGTTGAGCCCGGCGAGCCGGGCGGCATCCTTGGTCGCCTGTCGCTGGGCGTCGTCGAAATAGGCCGGTACGGTGATCACCGCGCCGATCAACTCGCCGCCTAAGGCCGCCTCGGCCCGCCGCTTGAGCGCCCGGAGGATCTCGGCGGAGACCTCGACCGGGCTCTTCACCCCGGCGGCCGTCTTGATCTGCACCATGCCTGGGGCATCGACGAAGTGGTAAGGCAACGTGGCCACGTCCGGCAGGTCCTTGATCCCACGCCCCATGAAGCGTTTGACCGAGATAATGGTGTTGTGGGGGTCGAGACTTGCTTGCGCCTGGGCCTCGTAACCCACCTGGACACTGCCGTCGGGACGGTAGCGCACGACAGAGGGCAAAAGCGAGCGGCCGTGTTCGTCGTTGAGCACGACGGCGATGCCGTTACGTACCGTGGCCACCAGCGAGTTGGTCGTTCCCAGATCGATCCCCACCGCGAGCCGGTGCTCGTGCGGCGCGGTGGACTGACCAGGTTCGGCGATTTGTAATAAGGCCATTGGGGTAAAGGAGAAATCGGTGTGCGTAGAGGGACCGCTGCCAGCCGTTCTATCGATCTCTCACCGCCTTTGTCTTACTGCATTCAACCCTCGATCTCGTCATACGCCGCCTCGACCTCGGCAAGCAGCTTGTCCACGAACCTGTACTTGCGTAGGGTCTCGGCGGCCTGGGCGTAGTCGTGCCTCTCGTCGATGAGTTCGGCCAGTTCGCGCTCCAGCGCATCGGCCTGGGCACGCACCTCCTGGTCAAGCCCCTGCAGGCTCGCGATGTCGGCCTGGGCCTTGGCCTGCTCTAGGCGCTCGCGCCATGCCATCTGCTGCATGAGGAAGTCAGCCGGCATGGCGGTGTTACGCGCGTCCATTGCCTGCACGCCATTGAGTTCGAGCAGGTAGCGTGCGCGCTCGAAGGGCTCGCGCAGGGTGGCATAGGCCTCGTTCACCCGCGCCGTCCACTGCATGGCCAGGCGCTGCTCCGCCTCGCCGGCGTGGGCGAAGCGGTCCGGGTGGATCTCCGTCTGGATCTCGCGATAGGCGCGGTCGATCTCACTGCGGTTCAGTCGGAAGGCCGGTCGCAGGCCGAACAGTTCGAAATGGTTGCGATTGAAATCCAGCATTTGGGGCTTCGTCAGTCGCGGTGAGGGTCGCGATTTCCTGCGCGGGGCTCATTCGCGGCTTCCGCTCATAGGGAGACAGTTCTCCGGCAGATATTGGCAGTCGCGCAACCCATCCCTGTCCCGGTCAGACGTTGAAGCTCTCGCCACAGCCGCATTGCGACTTGACATTCGGGTTATTGAACTTGAAACCTTCGTTCAGCCCCTCGCGCACGTAATCGAGCTCGGTCCCGTTCAGATAGGCCAGGCTCTTGGGGTCGACGTAGACATTGACGCCATGGCAGACGAACTTCACGTCATGCGGATCCTCCACGTCGGCGAACTCCAGCTTGTAGGCGAGCCCAGAGCAGCCCGATGTGCGCACCCCCAGCTTGATGCCCAGGCCCTTACCCCGCTTGGCGAGGAAGTTTTTCACGTGGTTGGCGGCGCGTTCCGACAGGGTGATGCGCGCCCCCGCGAGGCCCGCGGCATCTAGGCTCAGGTCCTTGATCTCGACGCCTTCCGGCGCAGCACAAGTATCGGCACCCATCTCAATGCTCCTTGGGTGGATTACAGGCCGCGTACTCCTCACCACCGAGGCCGTGTTTCTTTTTGTAGTCGGCCACCGCAGCCTTGATGGCGTCCTCGGCCAGGATGGAGCAGTGGATCTTGACCGGCGGCAGGGCCAGCTCCTCGGCGATCTGGGTGTTCTTGATCGCCAAGGCTTCGTCCAGGGTCTTGCCCTTCACCCACTCGGTGACGAGCGAGGAGGAGGCGATGGCCGAGCCACAGCCATAGGTCTTGAAGCGGGCATCCTCGATGATGCCCTGTTCGTTCACCTTGATCTGTAGCTTCATCACGTCGCCGCAAGCGGGTGCGCCGACCATGCCGGTGCCCACGCCGGGCTCGGACTTATCGAACGAGCCGACGTTGCGCGGGTTTTCGTAGTGGTCCAGGACCTTTTCGCTGTAAGACATTTTGCGCTCCTTCTATGATTCGGCTGAGATTCGGCTGAGGTTGCGGCCGTTGTTTCAATGGGCCGCCCATTGCACGGTGTTCAAGTCGATGCCTTCCTTGTACATCTCCCAGAGCGGGGACATCTCGCGCAGCTTGCCGATCTTCTCGTGCAGAAGCTCGACCGCGTAGTCGATCTCCTCCTCGGTGGTGAAACGGCCGATGGAGAAGCGGATCGAGCTGTGCGCCAGCTCGTCGTTGCGGCCCAGTGCCTTCAGCACATAGGACGGCTCCAGGCTGGCCGAGGTGCAGGCCGAACCGCTGGACACCGCCAAGTCCTTGATGGCCATGATCAACGACTCGCCCTCGACGTAATTGAAGCTCACGTTGAGATTACCGGCCACGCGCCGCTCGAGGTCGCCATTGACATGGACCTCCTCGATGTCCAGGATGCCCTTGAGCAGGCGATCGCGTAACATACGGATGCGTTCGGTCTCAGTAGCCATCTCCTCGCGGGCGATGCGGAAGGCCTCACCCATACCGACGATCTGATGCGTGGCCAGCGTGCCCGAGCGTAGCCCGCGCTCATGCCCGCCGCCGTGCATCTGTGCCTCGAGGCGCACGCGCGGCTTGCGTCGGACATAGAGCGCACCGATACCCTTGGGGCCGTAGGTCTTGTGCGCAGAGAAGCTCATCAGATCGACCTTGAGACGCGACAGGTCGATCTCCACCTTGCCAGTGGCCTGGGCGGCATCGACGTGAAACAGAACGCCGCGCTCGCGACAGATCTCGCCCAGGGTCGGGATGTCCTGGATGACCCCGATCTCATTGTTGACGAACATCACCGAGGCGAGCACGGTGTCTGGCCGAATGGCGGCAGCGAATTCGTCCAGGTCGAGCAGGCCGTTTTCCTTCACACCCAGATAGGTGACTTCCCAGCCCTGGCGCTCGAGCTCGCGGCAGGTGTCCAGAACCGCCTTGTGCTCGGTTTTCACCGTGATGAGATGCCGGCCCTTGGCCTTATAGAAGTGCGCGGCCCCTTTGATGGCGAGGTTGTTCGACTCGGTGGCGCCGGAGGTCCAAATGATCTCCCTGGGATCCGCGTTGACCAGCGCCGCCACCTGTTCACGCGCGGTCTCGACGGCCTTCTCTGCCTCCCAGCCAAAGACGTGCGAGCGCGAGGCGGGGTTGCCAAACTTTTCCGTGAGATAGGGCAGCATCTTCTCCACCACCCGCGGGTCCACCGGGGTGGTGGCGGCATAGTCCATGTAGATCGGTGTCTTGACCATCTTCTCGTGTCTCCATCAACCGTTGGCCACGGCCTTGAGCTCGGCGGTGCCGAGCACCCGCCGCTCGTCTTTCTTGAGCGCGGCCTCGGCCTGCCTCTGCAGCTGTTTCTCCACCAGGCTGGCCAGGTTAACGCTCTCCAGGTACTTGTAAATGTGCGCGTTGAGGTTGGTCCACAGCTCGTGCGTCATGCACTCGTGGTCGTCGTGACAGTTGCCTAACCCGCCGCACTGGGTGGCGTCGATGGG
>CALAMX010000205.1 GCA_937925755.1 uncultured Burkholderiales bacterium | reverse complement strand
TCCAGATCGAAGTCCAGGTGTTGGTCCGACTTGCGCAGCACGTAGAAGAAGCGGCAGGCGTCATTGCCCACCTCCTGGCGCAGTTCGCGCAGGGTCACGTATTCGCCCGCACGCGTGGACATGGACACCTTTTGCCCGTTGCGGTAGAGCACGGCGAACTGCACCAGGTTCACCGTCAGGCGTTCGGGATCGTAGCCGGCAGCGGCGAGTGCCCCCTTGACGCGGGCGATGTAGCCGTGGTGATCGGCGCCCCAGACATCGATCACCCGCGAGAATCCACGCTCGAACTTGTTGATATGATAGGCGATGTCGGCCGCGAAGTAGGTGTATTGCCCGTTCTCGCGGCGCACCACGCGGTCCTTCTCGTCGCCGAAGGCGCTGGAGCGGAACCACAAGGCACCGTCCTGTTCGTAGATATGGCCTTTGTGCCGCAATAGCGCCAGTGCGCGGTCGATCAGCCCAGCCTCGTGCAGGCTGCGCTCCGAGAACCAGTGGTCGAAGGTGACACCGAACTCGGTCAAGTCGTTGCGGCAGTCGCCCAACTGTTCCTCCAGGGCGTAGCCGTGGAAGTAGTCGTAGTCCTGGCCGAGCAGGCGCTTGGCGGCGGCGATCAGGGCGTCCAGGGCGGCCTCGGCGGCGTCCTTGGCATCCGGTTTTTGCGCGTACTCCTCGACGCTGGGGATGGGCGGCACCCCGGCCAGCACTTCGTCGCGGCTGCGCCGGTAGCGGTTGCCGTGCAGGGCGTGGATGCTGGCCGCCATGGTCCGTACATAACCGCCTTGGTAAGCATTGGGCGGGAAAGGCAGTGTCTCGCCAGTCAGTTCCAGATAGCGCAGCCAGGTCGAGACCGCCAGGATGTCCATCTGTCGGCCGGCGTCGTTGACATAGTATTCGCGCGTGACGTCGTAGCCGGCGTAGCTCAGCACGTTGGCTAGACTGGCCCCGTAGGCAGCGCCGCGACCATGCCCCACGTGCAAGGGACCCGTGGGGTTGGCGGAGACGAACTCCACCTGGATGCGCTCGCCGCGCCCAAGATCGACCCGGCCGTATTCTGCGCCCAGACGTAGGATGTGGGCCGGCAGGCGCTGCCAGAGTGTGGGCTGCAAGTGGAAGTTGATGAAGCCGGGGCCGGCGATCTCGACGCGTGCGACCCATTCCGAAGCGGGCAGGGCAGCCAGCAGGTCGGCGGCGACCTCGCGTGGATTGCGTTTAAGGCCGCGCGCAAGCTGCAGGGCAAGATTGCTCGCCCAGTCGCCGTGGCTGGCCTGTTTGGGACGCTCGAGTTCCACGGCCGGATCGGCCTGGGGTGCGACACGGGCAAGGGCCTGGCGCAGCAGCGCGGTGAGATGTGGTTTGGGATCGACGTAGGAGGGAGGCATGATGTGTAAGCATCGTGAATCTTGTGATTATAAAGGAGACTGCCCTGGGCCGTCGGAGCGCCCCGTGGCCGCAGGCTTGGTGTGCGTTGCGCCTCAAAACTCGATGGGATCGACGTCCACGACCCAGTTCACTGCACGGGCCGGCAGCGCGCGCAGGCGCGCAACCCAATGGGTCAGGAAGCCCTGCAGGCGGGCGCGCGAGCGCGACTGCACCAGCAGTTGCCAGCGCGCCTTGTGCGCCACCCGCGCGAGCAGGGCCGGCGCGGGGTCGAACACCGTCACCCCGCTGGCCAGGGCCAACGCCTCGGTGCGCGCCGCCTCCAGAAAGGCCTGGGCGGCCTGGTCGCTACTGGCTTCGGCACGCAGCATGGCCTGGCGCTGATAAGGTGGGAATCCCGCCTCGCGCCGCTCGCGCAGGGCGCGAGCGGCATAGGCTGCATAGTCGTGCCGGATCAGGGCCTGATAGAGAGGGTGCGCGGGGAAGGCGGTCTGCACCAGGACCTGACCCGAATGCTCGGCGCGACCTGCGCGACCGGCCACCTGCATGAGCTGGGCGAAGAGCCGCTCACCGGCCCGGTAGTCGGCCGACAGGAGCGCCGCATCGGCGCCCACCACCCCGACGAGGGTCAGCCGTGGGAAGTCGTGTCCCTTGGCGAGGATCTGGGTGCCCACCAAGATGTCCACCTCGCCCTCGTGCACGGCATCGCGCACCGCCTCGAAGTGCCCCCGCCGCATCACCGTGTCGCGATCCACACGCAGGATGCGAGCGCGCGGAAACTGCTGCGCGAGGGTCTCCTCCAGCCTTTGGGTGCCATGGCCCGAGGCGCGCAGGTCGAGCGCGCCGCATTCTGGGCAGGTTTCGGGCGGCCGACGTGTTAGCCCGCAATGGTGGCACTGCAGGCGAAAGCCAGTGCGTTCCCGGTGGAGCACGAGATGGGCCGCGCAGCGCGGGCAGTGGACGACATGGCCGCAGGCATTGCAAAACAGCGTGGGGGCGTAGCCGCGCCGGTTGATGAACACCAGGCTCTGCTCGCCGCGTTCCAGGTTGGCCGTCAGTGCCGCCACTAGCGCACTGCTCAGGCCCTGGCGCGGGCGGTCGGCGCGTGTGTCGATCAGCCGTATCTGCGGTAAGGCGGCACCCCCGGCCCGTTCGGGCAGGCTCAGGCGCTGGTAGCGGCCCGCCTGGGCGTTGTGCCAGGATTCCAGGGCGGGGGTAGCGGAGCCCAACACCACCGGCACGTTCGCCGCCCGCGCCCGCCAGACGGCGACATCGCGTGCGTGATAGCGCAGCCCCTCCATCTGCTTGTAGGAGGGGTCGTGCTCCTCGTCGACGACGATGAGCCCCAGGCGTTCGAGCGGGGCAAACACCGCCAGCCGCGTGCCCAGCACGATGTCGGCGCGGCCTTCCAGACAGGCGAGCCAGTTGGCCGTGCGCGCCCCGTCGGCCAGCCCACTGTGCAGGCTCACCAGACGCGCGGCGGGGAAGCGGCGACGGAAGCGTTCGGTGAGCTGCGGGGTGAGGTGGATCTCCGGCACCAGGACCAGGGTCTGGCGCCCTTCACTCAGCATCCGTTCGATCAGGCGCAGATAGACCTCGGTCTTGCCACTGCCGGTCACGCCGAAGAGCAGCCAGGCGGTATAGTGCCCGGCCTGCGCCAGGATGCGGTCCACCGCCTCCGCCTGGGCGGCGTTGAGCACGGGCGGTGGCTCGGGTGGCGGCGTCGGTGCGAGGGGGGGTGGTGCTGCCGCAGCGAGCCCGCGCCGCAGCCAATCGCGTAGAGTCGTACGCAACTCGGCAAGTTGCGCGGCCGGTACCGGGCCCTGCAGCAGCAGCTCGGCCAGACGACGCTGCGCCGTGGCCCGTGCCGGCAGGCGGCTTGCCAGTTCGCGGCCGGCAGCGGTCAGGGCGTAGGCGGCAGGTTGCGACGGCCGCAGAGTGCCGGGCCGTTTGAGGCTTGGCGGCAGCACGGCAAGCAGACTCGCGCCAAACGGATGGTGGTAGTAATCGGCGGCGAAACTCGCCAGCGCCAGGACCGCGTGCGGCAACGGCGGCAGGCTACGGTCCACGGCGAGGATGGGTTTGAGCTGTTCCGGGGTGAGCGCAGAGGCATCGGTAAGCCCCACCAAGATCCCCCATTGCTCGCGACTTCTGACGCTCACGCGCACACGGCGTCCGATGTCCGCCTCGCTCAGTTGCAGGCCAGGCGGGATGAGGTAGTCGAAGTGACTAGGCAGGGGGTTGTCCAGTGCGACCTCGGCGATACGCATGCGGCTGATGGGGCTCGTTACCGTGTCGAGTTAAAGTGATTTCTGCATTTGCCGACTATCCCTGTGTGATACAAATAACTTTTCCGATTGTCCACGCAATCTGTGGATAACTTTGTGAGTAAAGGCCAGGGAAACTGCAATAAGGCCTTGCCGGATGGGCAGTTGCCCTGCGTCGCACAAAAAATGGACAGCACAAAAATCATATATTTCAAGCGGATACAAGCCCACAACGGTATTGACACAGGGGTCGATCCGGGGTAGCAGCCGGGGTGTAGTGACCTGTGTATAAGTGAACGATGAAATACCCCTGTCATACAGCGACTCTATGCCTAACCGGCGCGTTAGGGGGCGTCGGGGGAGGATCGTGACAGTGCCGCGCCAGGGCGCAAGTCTATCCAGGCGAGGGCGGCGTCCTGGGCCGCGGCGGCTGCTGCTGCACGCGGATGGTTGATGAGGAAGACGAACAAATATAGCCGCCCCTGGGTGTCCATGACGTAGCCAGCCAGATTGCGCACCCCGTTGAGCGTGCCGGTCTTGAGCCAGGCGCGTCCTGCCATCGGGCTCGAGGCTGAGCGTTGGCGCAATGTCCCCTCCTGCCCCAGGGCCGGCAGCGAGGCGACGAAGTCGTGAAAAATGGGCCGGCTGGCGGCGTAGCGTAACAGCCTGGCGAGCGATGCAGCACTGATGCGCTCGATGCGTGAAAGGCCGGCGCCGTTTTCGATGACGAGTTCCGGCATGGGCAGTCCTACGGCATCAAGCCAGGCCCGCAGCGCCGCCTCGCCTTTGGCCAGGGTGGCCGGCGGACCCTCGCGCAGGGCGCCGAGATCGAGGAAGAGCATGCGCGTCATGACGTTGTTGCTGTACTCGTTGATGTCGGCGACGATGCGCGCCAGCGGCAAGGACTCGAATTCCAGCAAGACACGCGCCTCGGGCGGAGTGTGTGCGGCGATGACTTCGCCGGCGAGGCTGCCGCCCAGCTCGCTCCAGAGGGCGCGGAAGGCAGCGGCCACCGCCAGATCGGGCGGCAACAGGGACAGGCGCAGGCTGCGTACACCACAGGCGGCCGGGTAGTTGCCGCCGACGACTAGGGCGCCGTCTGCCAACCGGTAGTCGAGCCCTGCTTGCCAGCCGTTGCAGGCCTGCTCGGTCAGACGTACCTGCCCGCGCACGGGCAGCCCTGGCGGGTCGAGAGTGAGGCGCAGCGCACCGTTCTCGGGGGCCAGGCGCAGGCTCAAGGTGTTGAAATCGACCAGCAGCGCGGCCGGCAGGGCGTTGTAAGGGCGCAGCGGCGCCTGGTCGAAGGCGCCGGGGTCCTCTGGGGCGAGGTCGTAACAGGACTGGTCGATCAGCACATCCCCAGCGATGTGGCGGATCCCTCGCGCGCGCACCTCGCGCAACAGCCGCCAGAACCGTTCCAGGGTGAGCGAGGGGTCGCCGCCGCCCTTGAGGATGAGCTCGCCCTGCAGTGTGTCGCCCTTGACCACGCCAGTGTGCAGGACACGGGTCTTGAAGGTATGCGCAGGCCCCAGGGTGTCCAGTGCGGCCAGCGTGGTGAGCAGCTTCATCACCGAGGCGGGATTGAACGGGCGCTCCGCCCCATGGCTCACCAGGGGGGTGGGGCTGTCGAGCGGCTGGATCACCAGCGCCACGTGCTCGTCGGGAATTCCCGCCGCGGCAAGGGCGCGGGCCACGGCTTCGGGCAGCTCGGCGTGGGCCGCAGTGTGCAGCGTGGCGACGAGCAGGGTGCGCTCAGCGACCCGGCGCCAGGTCCGCCACATACCAGTCCATCGCCTCTCTCAAACCATCAGCGATGCGGTGCGTCGGGGCGTAGCCGAGCAGCCTTTGCGCCTTGGAGATGTCGGCCTGGGAGTGGCGCACGTCGCCGGGGCGAAAGTCGCGGTAGATGGGCTGCAAGTCGCGCAGATGCGGAAAGCGTGGCAGCAGGGCGTCGCGAATGGCACGGAACAGGTCGTTCAGTGTAGTGCGCTCGCCCACGGCCACGTTGTAGACCTGATCGACGGCCTGCGGGTCCTCCGTGCAGGCCGCCAGCAGATTGGCCTGCACGGCATTGGCGATGTAGCAGAAGTCGCGGCTCGTCTCGCCGTCGCCGTTGATGTACACCGGCTCGCCGCGGATCATGGCGGCCACCCAGCGGGGAATCACGGCGGCATAGGCCCCTTCCGGGTCCTGGTGCGGGCCAAAGATGTTGAAATACCTCAGGCCGATGGACTTGAAGCCGTAGGCGCGGGCGAAGACCTCGGCATAGAGTTCGTTTACCCGCTTGGTCACCGCATAGGGCGACAGCGGCTGGCCGATGCGCTCCTCCACCTTGGGTAGGTCCGGGTGGTCGCCGTAGGTGGAGCTGGAGGCGGCATAGACGAAGCGCGTGACCCCCGCGTCACGCGCGGCCACCAGCATGTTGAGGAAACCGTCGATGTTGGCCGCGTTGGTGGTGATGGGGTCCTCCAGGGAACGGGGCACCGAGCCCAGTGCCGCCTGGTGCAGAACGTAGTCCACCCCGGCGCAGGCCGTGCGGCAGGTAGCCAGGTCGCGGATGTCGCCCTCGATGAAGTGGAAGCGCGCCCACTGTTCGGGCGTCACCGCTGCGCGGATGCTCTCCAGGTTGCGCCGGTGACCGGTGGCGAAATTGTCCAACCCGACCACCCGCTGCTCCAGCTTGAGCAGCCGTTCGAGCAGGTTGCAGCCGATGAAGCCGGCCACGCCCGTGACGAGCCATTTCTTCGGCGCATCGAGTAGGCGGGTGCAAACCTCGTAGTAGACGCTCATGACCTGTCGCCTTTCAGCACGGCGCGGGCGAAGTCGCGGGACTCATCCCGGTGATGGGTGCAGATGCGATGCACAGTGGCCCAATCCACGGTTTCGTAACTGTGCATGGCAGATCGACCAGATCCACGGGACGGCCGCTTGCCACGGCAAGCTCGGTGATCAGCGCGGTCTTCTCCTCGGTGCCGAGAGGACGGCTGCCCATCACTGCCAAGTCCAAGTCGCTGTCGGGCCGCACAGCGTCGGAAGCGAGCGAACCGAACCGGGTGGCCAACCAGGCGGCTGCATGACGGAGCAGCACCCGGCGCAGGGATGCATGCAGCGACTCGGCCACTCGTTCACAGCCTCCATAGGGTATAGCCCGCCGCGCGGATGGCTGCCGGGTCGTAGGCCGATTTGACGTCGGTGAACACTCCGCCGGGTTTGAGCTTGGCCAGGATGTCGGCGAGCGGCATGTTGAGGTACTGCCGGTGGGCGACGGCGGCGACGATGGCATCGGCCCCGCTGGGCAGCTCGTGCCAGGGGGTGAGCGTGAGATCGTACTCGTGCTGCGCCTCCTCCGGCGCGGCGATGGGGTCGTGCACGCTGACCTCGCAGCCAAAGGACTGCAGCTCGCGAATGAGGTCAACCACCTTGGAGTTCCGCAGGTCGGGGCAATTCTCCTTGAAGGTCAGCCCCAGCACGATCACCCGGGCCCCCTTGACCGAACTGCCGTTGTTGATCATCTGCTTGACCGTCTGCTGTGCCACCCAGGCCGCCATGCCGTCGTTGATGCGCCGCCCGGCGAGGATCACCTCCGGGTGATAGCCCAGCATCTCCGCCTTGTGCGTCAGATAATAGGGGTCCACGCCGATGCAGTGGCCGCCCACCAGGCCTGGCCGGAACGGCAGGAAGTTCCACTTGGTGCTGGCCGCCTCCAGCACCTCCAGGGTATCGATGCCGATCTTGTCGAAGATCACCGCAAGCTCGTTCATCAAGGCGATGTTCAGGTCGCGCTGCGTGTTCTCGATCACCTTCGCCGCCTCGGCCACCTTGATCGAGCTCGCCTTGTGCACGCCGGCGGTGATGATCGAGCCATAGACCTCGGCCACTTTTTCCAGCGTCGCGGCGTCGTCGCCGGAGACCACCTTGACGATCTTGGTGATGGTGTGCTCCTTGTCACCGGGGTTGACCCGCTCGGGCGAATAGCCGACGTGGAAGTCCTGCTTCCACTTCATCCCCGAGTGCTTTTCCAGCAGTGGGATACACACCTCCTCGGTGGCGCCGGGATAGACGGTCGATTCATAGACGACGATGGCGCCGCGCTTCATGTGCTTGCCCACCGTGGTCGAGGCGCCGATCAGGGGCGAGAAGTCCGGGATGTGCGCCGCGTCCACCGGTGTGGGTACGGCCACGACGATGAAGTCCGCCGCGCTCAGGACGGCGGGGTCCGAGCTGACCGTCAGCCGCGTGGCCGCCTTGAGGTCCTCGCTGGAGACCTCCCCGGTTGGGTCGCAGTAGTTGCGGTAGTGGGCGATCTTGGCCTCGGACAGGTCATAGCCCAAGGTGTCGTATTTCTTACCGAATTCGACGGCGAGCGGTAGCCCCACGTAGCCGAGGCCGACAACAGCGATGGTGGTCATGCTTTCCCCTGATTGGACGTGAGAAACGAGTCAGACTGCGTCGGCTGTGGCGCCGGCGCGCAGCAATTGTTGTTCATAACGGTGCGGTTTTGCGTTTTCTTGCAGCAAGGTCGATCGGATACGGCGTCATGAAGGGCTCCGGGCGGTGCCGGCCAATGTGACGCTGCGCATACCCCACGTTACCTCGTCAATGCCATTGCACAGTTTACCCCAAGCCACCGCATCCATGGCTGCCCCACGACACAGTCGAGCCCATCAAAGAATTCCGCCAACGGGTCGGTCGTGGCATGATGCCGTTCATGAGTCGATGGTATCTAGAACTATCCTGCTGGCTCGCCAGCGTTTGCCTGGGCCTATGGGCCACACACGCAGCGGCGCAGGCCGGCCTGGTCGAGACCTTGCCGCGCATCAAGCCGGCGGTGGTCGGGGTCGGCACCCACCACCCCACCCGCAACCCGCGCGTGCAGCTCGCCGGCACTGGCTTCGTCGTTGGCGATGGCCTCACCGTGGCCACCAATGCCCACGTCATCGCCAAAGAATTGGACAGCGCCCACAACGAGACCCTGGCGGTGCTCGTCCGCCGCGACACCCAGGTCGAGGTCCGCGCCGCCGAGCACATCGCCAGTGACAGCGAGCGCGACCTGGCCCTGCTGCGCATACAGGGTGAACCGCTGACTGCGCTCAGGCTCGGCGATTCCGACCGGGCGCGCGAGGGCCAGACCCTGTACTTCACCGGCTACCCTCTGGGCGCCGTCCTTGGTCTCTATCCCTCCACCCACCGGGCGGGGCTCGCGGCCATCGCCCCTATCTTCACCCCGCCGGGCAGAGCTAGCCGCCTCACCCCCAGACTCATCCGGCGGGCGGAGGCGAGCTTCCTCGTCTTCCAGCTCGACGCCATCGCCTATCCGGGCAACAGCGGCAGCCCGCTCTACGACCCCGACACCGGCGAGGTCCTGGGCATCATCAACTCGGTGTTCGTCAAGGGTGCCAAGGAAAACGCCCTCAAGGACCCGAGCGGCATCACCTACGCCATACCGGCCAAGTACCTGAAGGCACTGCTCGATCAGACCCAGCGCCTGCCTTGAGCCTTGTGTAGAATCGAACGTCGTCACAGGCCCATGCAGGGAGACATGACATGGGCGCGGCGCAAGCGCAACCCGTATGCAGCAGCGAAGACTCCCTCGCCTGGGAGGTCCAGCAGCCCGAGCGGCACGCATACCTGTAGGGCGAGGTCTTTGTCATGACCGGGTCGAGCGACGCGCACAACACCATAATAGCCAGCAACTTGTGCGTGCGATTGCGCAGCGCCCTGCGCGGCGGCCCCTGCTGCGTTTGCGACTTAGCCATGAAATTGCGGCTCACTGCGGCCGACGCCGCCCTCTATCCCGATCTCATGGTCACCTACGAACTGCGCGACAACAGTCCCGAAGCCGATAGCCACAAGCGCATCCCCAGGCCGGTCGTGGAGGTGCTGTCCGAATCCACTGCCGCCGATGACCGCGGCCACAAGTTCGAGCTCTACCACATGATCGACACCCTGCAGGAGGTCCTACGGGTCGAGCCGGATCGCCGTCCCGTCGACCTCTTCCGCCGTGAGGCCGCCGGGCGCTGGCTGCTCGAGTCCCACGGCCCCGCGGGCGAGGTCCCGCTCGCCAGCGTCGGCGTGACGCGCATGCTGGACAGCCTCTACGAGGACGCCGAGCTCGGCGCGGGCTAGCGGCGTCCTGACGCAAAAAAGCCGGACCGCCCAGCCCCGGGAGCCTCAGACGATGCCCAATACCGAACCGGCCCGTATCGTGCGGATCAGACCCTCACGCCTGGAGCGTCTGGTCCGGGTCACGACTGCGCTTCTCGCCTTCACCGCCATTGGGCTGGCCGACTTGCCAGCCGGCGGTAGCATCGCCGCAGCCCTGTTTACCGCATTCGTCGCCTGGCAGGCCTGGCGCCGGCCTGTGGTCGTGGCCCTGCGCCTGAACGGCGACGGTCGCCTAGAGCAGCGCGCCGCGGGCGAGGACTGGCAAGCGGCAGACCTCCTGCCGCGGACGAGCGTCACACCCTGGTTGTGCATACTCGCCTACCGCGCACAAGGCAAGACACACAGTCTCGCCCTCTACCCGGACAGCCTGCACCCCGACGACTTCCGCCATCTGCGCGTGTGGCTACGCTGGCAGGCGCGGGTGGACGGGGACGATCGGCGGAAGAAGCCCCAGTCCTTTGCATCGACAATCGAGGCCCACCTGTCGCGGTCCCGAGCGCATGGTGAAGAAGAAGGCATGAAGACTTCGCCTCCGAAATGGGACGTCTGATGTCGGCGATTCGTGCCTACAGCCCTCTTGCGCCGAGCTCGTGCCAGCTGACGAGCAAGGCTGTTTGCCATGCTGTTCGTGGGGATGTGCTAAACTGACCGCAATGACTTGGATCCGCATGCCTCGCTGGAACGGTGCGTATGGACCTGCTGCAACAGATCAAAGACTTTCTCATCCCAGAGCTCGAATCGATACGTCAGGAGCAATCGGCCATTCGCGACCGGCTCAATACCATAGACCTACATCTGGTCGATCAGAGTCGCCGCATTGATGT
>CALAMX010000204.1 GCA_937925755.1 uncultured Burkholderiales bacterium | reverse complement strand
GTCGCTGATGTGAACACCTGTTTCGACGTGCCACACTCGCGCTGGAACGACATCTCGCGGGCCCAGTTCGAGGCGGCGGGGCTGCACGTCTTGGTGGAAAGCGATACAGCCGGTGTGCACCTGGCGGTGAGCCCGGACGGGCTGCGCGCGGTCTTCTTCCAGGGCCATCCCGAGTACGATACCGTCTCGCTGCTCAAGGAGTACAAACGCGACCTACTGCTCTACGCCCAGGGCCAGATCGAGTCGCCGCCCCCTTTCCCGGCGAATTATTTAAAGCCGCGGGAGCAGGCCATCCTCCGGGAATACGCGGCGCGACTCATTAACGCAGTGAAGCGCGGCGAGCCCGTGCCCGAGTTTCCCGAGCGGCTGATCCTGCCGCGGCTGGACAACACCTGGCATGATACCGCCGAGGCGGTGGTCGGCAACTGGATGGGCTGTGTCTATCAGGTCACCCACCGCGACCGGCGTATCCCCTTCATGGAAGGTATCGATCCGGACGACCCGTTGGAACTTGGCTGGCATCGCGGCGTCTGAGATTTTCTGCCTACGGGTTCAAGCCCGGGCCACGTCATACCGTAATGGGAACATGGCATAATCCGAGCTTCTTTCTACCGACACATGCCCTAGATACAGATACAGGAGGCGAGGCAATGGCAAGCGTAGCCAAGAAACCTACCCCCAAGACGCAAAAGGAAGAACCGGCGAAGGCCGCAGGCATGCCGGCGCCCAAGCGGGTGGAGGTGAATGCGAAGGCCGCGCCAGCCGGCGAGGTCGCCAGCACCAAGGCAGCGGACAAAACGGCGAAGTCGTCCAAGGGGGCGACCCAGGGCGCCAGCGCCGAATCGAGGCGGGACAAGTCGCTGCCCGTGCACATGCTGACCGACGAGGACATCCTGGCAATGCCGGAGTCTGACTACATGAACGAGGTCCAACTGCAGTTCTTCAAGGCCAAGCTCCTGGCCATGCGTGCGGAGATCCTGAACAACGCGCGCGAGACCGGCGAGCACCTGAAGGAGAACGAGGTCTTCGCCGACCCCAACGACCGGGCGACGGTGGAGGAGGAAAATCTGCTGGAACAGCGTGTGCGTGACCGCGAGCGCAAGCTGCTCAAGAAGATCGAACAGTCGCTCGCCCGTATCGAGAGCGGCGAGTACGGCTACTGTCTGGAGACCGGCGAGCCGATCGGCATCCCGCGCCTGCTTGCCCGGCCCACTGCGGAGTTGTCCATCGAGGCCCAGGAGAAGCACGAGCGCATGGAGCGACTCTACGCGGACTGATGCACAACGGTCTTCGTACAGTGGAAAATGGCCGGGGGACCGGCCATTTTCATTTGCAGCCCGGCTGGCGCTGAGCCACGGCAGAGCGGGTTCAACACAGCCCCCGGGGGCTCACCAACTTTGCTAGACCCGGTGCAGACGAACATGCTAGCGCTAGAGACCTGGGAGCTGCTGAGCTACGTGGTCACTGTGATCGGCCTGCCTTTCGCCATCTTCGTATTCTGGCTGGAGCAGCGCAAAAGCCGCGAGGCCGAGGATGAGGAGCTGCAGGCAAGGCTTAATGCGGCCTACACCGACTTTCTCAAACTGGTGTTGGACAATGCCGACCTGCAGATGCTGCGACGTGGCCCGGTCACGACACCACTCACACCCGAGCAAGAGGAGCGCCGCTATGCCCTGTTCGGTATCCTCATCGCCCTGTTCGAGCAGGCCTACCTCATGGTCTATGAAGAAGACATGAGCCGTCAACGGCAGCGGCAGTGGCAGGTCTGGGCCGACTACATGCAGGAGTGGTGTCAGCGCGAGGACTTCCGGGCGGCGCTGCCGGAGCTGCTGCGCGGTGAAGACCCCGAGTTTGCCGAATATCTGCGGCGTTTGGCCGCCGAGGTCGCCCAACCCCAGGAGAAGGGAACATGATCATCGTCATGCGCCACGGCGCAACCCCCGAGGAGATCGCCGGCGTGGTCGCCAAGATCGACGCCGCCGGCCTCAAGGCCCACGTCTCGCAAGGTTCGGAACTGACTGTAATCGGGGCGGTGGGTGATGAGCGAGCGCTCACACCGGAGATGTTCGAGCTGCTGCCCGGGGTGGAGCGGGCCATGCATGTGGTCAAGCCCTACAAGATCGTTGCCCGCGACTGGCACCCGCAGAACACGGTCATCGATGTCCACGGGGTGTTAATCGGCGGACCGGACCTGCAAGTCATCGCCGGGCCCTGTTCGGTGGAGACGCCAGAGCAGATGGCGCGTGCCGCTCGGACGGTCAAGGCAGCGGGCTGCCGCCTCATGCGCGGCGGCGCCTTCAAACCCCGTACAAGCCCCTACGCCTTCCAGGGCGCCGGCATCGAGGGGCTGAAGATGTTCCGCGAGGCCGCCGACCGTGAAGGTCTGCCCATCGTCACTGAGCTCATGGACGTGCGCCTGCTCGATACCTTTTTGCAATACGATGTCGACGTGATCCAGATCGGCACGCGCAACATGCAGAACTTCGACCTACTCAAGGCCGTGGGTCAGACCAATAAACCGGTCATCCTCAAGCGCGGCCTGTGCGCCACCGTCTCGGAGTGGCTCATGGCAGCCGAGTACATCGCCGCCGGCGGCAATCACAACATCATCCTCTGTGAGCGAGGCGTGCGCAGTTTCGAGACCACTTACCGCAACATGCTGGATGTGACCGCCATCCCGGTGGTCAAGCGCGAGACCCACTTGCCGATCATCGTCGATCCCAGTCATGCCGGCGGCAAGGCCTGGATGGTACCGGCCCTGGCCAGGGCAGCCATCGCCGCCGGCGCCGATGGCCTGCTCATCGAAATGCATCCCTTCCCCTGCGAGGCATGGTGTGACGCCGAGCAGGCCCTGGCGCCGGATGAGCTCAACGCCTTGATGGGCGAGCTCAGAGGCATCGCCTCAGTGCTGGGGCGCGCGCTGGGATGAATCCGCTACAACGCCTGCTGGTGGGCCTGATCCGCGCCTATCAGTACACGCTTTCCCCCTGGATCGGCAATCAGTGTCGTTTCACGCCCACTTGCTCGGAGTACGCACGCCAGGCAGTGCTGGAGCATGGCGCCCTGCGAGGGATGGGACTCGCCTTGCGCAGGGTGAGCCGCTGCCATCCCTGGCATCCCGGTGGGCACGACCCGGTGCCACCCCGTGAGCGCTGACGGGCTCTCGACGTTTCTGGGAGAAGCGCGTCTTTGTCGACGCGCCGACAAGGTGCATTTGCTGAAGGAGCGGCGTATGTCCCGCGATACGGCAAAGTGGCCGTCTGATTGGCCCGCCCGGCGCGATTCGAACGCACGACCTTTGGCTCCGGAGGCCAACGCTCTATCCAGCTGAGCTACGGGCGGCGAAGGCGCTAGGATAGCACAGCCGCTTTCCGATCGGCAGCCTCAGTCCCTATAATCTTCAAGTTTACGACTCCGAACAGGACCCGGACATGGCCGAGCACCACGAGATGAAGAAGACGACCCCGCAGGAGTTCCTGTTGGCGCTGGTAGGCGGATTGTTTGCACCGCTGATCGCCATCATCCTGATCATCGTGTATGTGATGGGCATACAGGAGGGCTTGGTGAAGACCGGGTCGAGCGAGGCCGAGGACAGGGCGATACGCGAGCGTATCCAGCCCTTCGGTGTCGCCCTTGCCGTCGACCCCAACGCCCCCAGGGTCGAGCGCTCTGGCGAGCAGGTCTACAACGAGGTGTGCAGCGCCTGCCATGGGACTGGCGCCCTGGGCGCGCCCAAGTTCAAAGACGCTGCTGCCTGGGGTAAGCGCATCGCCCAGGGGTACGACACCCTGCTCACCCATGCCATCAAGGGTTTTAACAAGATGCCGGCGCGCGGGGGTGACCCCGACTTGACCGATCTGGAGGTGGCGCGCAGCGTGGTCTACATGACGAACGCGGTCGGTGCCAATTTCGAGGCCGTGCTCAAGAAGGAGCCCGAACCCACGCCCGAGATCCTGGCACGTGGCCAGGCGGTGTATGCCCAGGTCTGCGCCCGCTGCCACGACACGGGGCTCACGGGGGCGCAAAAGCTCACCGACACCGCTGCCTGGGACGCCCTGATCAAACAGGGCAAGGAGTATCTCTACAAGGCGGCGATCGAGGGCACGCTGGGCGGCCCGGCGCGGGGCGGGAATGACAAGCTGTCCGACGCCGACGTCAAAGCGGCGGTGGACTACATGGTGGACGAGGCAAAGAAGGCCATCACCGCTGCCAAGCCGGCGCAAGAGGCGGCTCGCTGATCGTCTTTCTGGCCTTGCGGCACAGTGGACCTAGCGGACCGCCGGGGAAGGCCGACTGTCCTCGGTCTTTCCCTCGCGATCCTCTGACAAGAGCATCGCCCTGAGGCTGGCGAGCCGTGCCCGGCCGGCTTGACGCCGGGTCTCGGGGTCGGTCTCTTCACCTTGCTTGACCTGTGCTGGGTCGACCTCGGACAGGAAGCGTGAGGGCTCGCTCGTCACCCATTCGCCGCCGCGTTTGCGGCGGGCGCACCAGGTCAGCGTGAGGCTCCTCTGCGCGCGGGTAATGCCCACATACATCAGGCGCCGTTCCTCGGCCAGGCGATCGCCTTCTAGACATTCGCGGTGCGGCAGGATGCCTTCCTCCAGCCCGACCAGAAAAACGTGGGGAAACTCCAAACCCTTGGCGGCGTGCAAGGTGGACAGTCGCACGGCGTCCACTGCCCCGTCCTCGCGCCCTTCGAGCAGGTTCATGAGGGCCACGGTCTGAGTCAGTTCGATCAGTGTCTTGCCTTCTTCCTCCCCCTTTTTCCCGAGCCATGCGACGAAGTCGCGCACGTTGCCCCACTTGGCCTTGGCGCTACGCTCATCCTCGTTGTCGTAGAGCCAGGCCTCGTATTGGATGGCGGCGAGCAGTTCTTCTAGCAGCCGTGCTGCTGGCTCGCGCTCGGCCCGCCAGGCCATGCGGTTGATGAAGTCACCGAAAGCGATGAGGGGCTCGAGCTGCTTGGGTGTGAGGTGGGTGGCGGCGGCCGCCTCATACATGGCCGCGAAAAGGCTTGAGTGCCGCTGTGCAGCGTAGGCCCCCAGCCGCTCCAGGGTGGCGGGACCGATGCCGCGTCGGGGCGTAGTCACCGCGCGGATGAAGGCAGGGTCATCGTCGACGTTGGCGATCAGCCTGAGATACGCGGTGATGTCCTTGATCTCCGCCCGCTCGAAGAAGGACTGGCCGCCGGAGACGACATAGGGGATCTTGAGCGCCCGCAGGGCCTCCTCGAAGGCGCGCGCCTGATGGTTGCTGCGGTAGAGCACGGCGTAATCACCATAGCGCCCGCGCCGCGCAAATTTATGCGCAGAGATGCGGGTGGCCACCGTTTGTGCCTCGTGTGCGTCGTCGCGGCATTGCAGGATCTCGATTGGATCGCCCGGCCCCAACTCGCTCCACAATTGCTTCTCGGCCAGCCGGGTGTTGTTGCGGATGACGCTGTTGGCGGCCTGCAGGATGCGCTGGCAGGAGCGGTAGTTTTGCGTCAGTGCGATCACCTTGAGCCGCGGATAATCGGCGCTCAAGCGGCGGAGGTTTTCCACATCGGCGCCACGCCAGGCGTAGATGGCCTGGTCGTCGTCACCCACGACGGTAAAGCGGGCGGCTGGGCCGGCCAGCAGGCGCAGGAGCTCATACTGCGCGCCATTGGTGTCCTGGTATTCGTCCACCAGTAGGTAGCGCAACCGCCCCTGCCAGGTCGCCAAGGCCTCGGCATCCTGGCGGAAGAGCTCGACCGGCTGCCGGATCAAGTCATCGAAGTCCATGGCCTGATAGGCCCGCAGGCTGTCCTGATAGGCGCGGTAGGCTTGCGCCGCCTGGCGTTCACCCTCGTCGGCGGCGGCCGCCAATGCCGCCTCGGGGCTGACCAAGGCGTTCTTCCAGTTGGAGATCCCCGCCTGTACCCTTCTGAGCGTCGCCTTGTCCGGCGCCTTGAGAATGTCCGCAAGCAGGCTCTGCGCGTCTGCCGCATCGAGCACGGAGAAACGCGGCTTGAAGCCCAGGCGGCGCGCCTCGGCCCGTAGGATCTCAAGGCCCAAGGCGTGAAAGGTGGCGACGGTCAGTCCATGCGCCGCTCTTCCTTGCAGCAGGCCGGCCACGCGCTCGCGCATTTCACGCGCAGCCTTGTTGGTGAAGGTGATGGCGGCGATATTGCGCGCGCTCATGCCGCACTCGGCGACGAGGTAGGCGATCTTGCGGGTGATGACCCGCGTCTTGCCCGATCCGGCCCCGGCCAGCACCAATAGGGGGCCGTCCAGATACTTCACTGCTTCGCGTTGCTGGGGATTGAGGTCGGAGAACATCGCGGGCTTCGGGCAGTCCGGCCTGCCCGTTAGAATAGGGGGCACATTCTACACCGCGCACACACCGTACCGTGTCCACCTATGTCATCGGTGACGTCCAGGGTTGTCTGGGCGCCTTCGAGTCGCTGCTCGAGGCCATCGCCTTCGATCCCGCACGCGACCGCTTGTGGCTGACCGGCGATCTGGTCAACCGGGGTGAAGACTCGGCTGGCATGCTGCGCTGGTGTATGGCGCACGACGCAAGCATCGTGGCCATCCTCGGCAACCACGATCTGCACCTGCTGGCGGTGGCGGAGGGCTTCGTCCCGCCGCACAAGAAGGACACCCTGGAGGCGATCCTCACGGCGCCTGATCGTGACGAGCTGCTAGACTGGCTGCGCCGGCGACCGCTGCTGCACCGCGAGGGGCGCTGGCTCATGGTGCATGCCGGCCTGATGCCGCAATGGGATGCGAAAACGGCCGAGTCTCTCGCGCACGAGCTGGAGACGGTGCTGCGCGGCGAGGACTACCGCGGCTTCCTGCGCGGCATGTACGGCAACGAGCCGCGGCACTGGTCCGAGGCGCTCGCGGGCCAGGATCGGTTGCGCCTCATCGCCAACGCCATGACGCGGATGCGTTTCCTGCACGCCGATGGTGGGCTGGAATTTCTCCACAAGTGCGCGCCGGCGGACGCACCTGCTGGGCTCATCCCTTGGTTCGACATGCCCGGCCGGCAAAGCCGCGATACACGGGTGGTCTTTGGCCACTGGTCCACTTTGGGACTCTATGTGCGCGAGGACGTGGTGGCGCTCGACACCGGCTGTCTCTGGGGGGGGCGACTCACAGCCCTACGGATCGAGGACGAACGCTTTTTTCAAGTTGACTGTGTGGCGCGTCGGCAGCCAGGACCTCACGAATAGCGCTTTCCGCACGCGCGGCCAGCTCGCGGCGGTTCAGCCCCGTCGAGGCGATGGGGGGGAGGAAGCGCACCTCGGCCAGAATCCGATCCTGGGCGAGGATGCGCTTGAGCGATTGCCACAAGCTGACGTCGTCGTGATAGGCCGCTGCTCGATTGAGACCGCCGTCTGGGTGGCGGTAGCGAATGACTGTCGGCCACACTCGCGCCCCCGCCGCGATCGCGGGCTGCAACAGACTGGGGTAGAAGGGCAGCAGCCGGGTGCCATCGGTGGTGGTGCCCTCCGGAAACAAGGCCAGGCACTCGCCCTCGCGCAGCAGCGCAGCCATCGCCGCGTTGACTCGGTGCGCGTCTGTTTTTTTGCGTCGTTCCAGGTACAGGGTGCCGGCCTGCTCGGCCATCCAGCCGATCAGCGGCCAGTTGCGTACCTCGGCCTTGGACACGAAGCGGCTGGGCAGCACGCTGTGCAGGACATGGATATCCAGCCAGGAGACATGGTTGGCGACGATCAGCGCACCCTCGCCACGCACGGCTGGTGGCCGGCCGTGCACCGTCACCTGCACCCCCACGATGGCGAGCAGTTTACGTGCCCAGGCCACGACGCGGCGGCCGCGCTCATCCGCCGCGAGGAAGGGAAACAGCAGCAGGATGGTGAGCGCGCCGGCGAGGAGGTGCAAGCCCAGCCGGATCAATCGTGGGTAGGCCTTGAGCGGCATTACACCAGTTTCATGAAGTGCCGGGCGTAGGCCCGGTTGATGTTCTTCATGGCGAGCAGGATGGGCAGATCGGCGGTGTTGAAGTCCGGGTCCCATGCCGGTTCACCCGCCACCCAGGACCCCACGCGCAGGTAACCCTTGATCAGCGGCGGCACGACGGCGGCAGGGGCGCTGTCCAGCGCTTCCAGCGGCAGGGGGCAACGCGGGAAGACCCGCCATTCGACCGGCCCGAGGTGCTTGTCCTTCACTGCATGCCACACCGCTGCGGCATTCTGCCCCCCGTCTTGCATGCTGATGCTGGCACAGCCGATGAGGTATTCGTAGTTATTCTTCAGCATGTACTCGGCCAGGCCCGCCCACAACAAAGTGATGACGCCGCCGCTGCGATAGTCGGGGTGTACGCAGGAGCGGCCCAGCTCGACCAAGCGCGAGCGCACGTGCTGCAGCCGGGTCAGGTCGAACTCTTGCTCCGTGTAGTAGCTGCCTATACGCTTGGCATTGGCAGGACTCAGGATACGGTAGGTGCCGACCACCTCGCCCGTGTCGGCGTCGCGCACCAGGAGGTGCTCGCAATATGGGTCGTAGAGATCGGCGTCCACGCCGGGTTCTGGGCCGGTGAGGCGCGCCCCCATCTCTTCGGCGAAGACCTTGTAGCGCAGACGCTGCGCCTCGCGCACGTCGTCCTCATTGAGCGCCAGGCCGACGCTGAAGTTGTTCTTCGGGCGCCGTTCGAGATCGAGTCCTTCATGCAGCATCGTTCACCTCTCATCGGGTCGGGTTCAGGGCAACGGTACGGCAAACCGGTGACGCCGATGTGACAGGTGGGTTAAGCTTTGATGACCTGCAACAGTCCACGACACGGCTAGTGCGTGACCCGCGCCTGACCGCCTGACTCCAGGATGCGTACGCGATCACCCACCGCGAAGCGCTCGCCGCGGTCTTCCTGGACCACGGCAATGGTGCGGCCCGAATCGAGACGCACCGTGATTTCCAGGCCCGGTTTGCGGGTGATGGCCTCTTCCGCGGCAGCACCCGCGATGCCGCCGGCCACGGCCCCGAGGATGGCGCCCACCGCGCTACCCTTGCCACGGCCGATCTCGCTGCCGGCGATGCCGCCCACGGCGCCACCCGCCACCGCACCCACGCCCGATTCGGTTCCCTCCAGCCGCACGCTGCGCACGTTTTCGACCACGCCCATGCGCACCTCGTAGACCCGGCGCGCCTCACGCCGCTCGTAATCGCTGCTGCCCAGGCCGCTGGCGCAACCTGTGGTGAGCAAGGCGAGGGGAATCAACCAAACCGCTTTTGGCACATTGCTCTCCTCAAGGTAGGTGGTAACCATAGGCCTGGCGGAAGCGCTCGGAGAGCTCAGCCCAGTCGAAGCGGTGGTTCTGGCCGCCACGGCTGGCGATCTTGATCGCGCCCAGCAGGCCCGCTAGACGCCCGGTGGTGGGCCAGTCCCATCCTTGCAGGATGCCGTAGATGAGTCCTGCACGATAGGCATCTCCACAACCCGTCGGATCGACCACGGCGGTCGCGCGCGCCGGCGGGATGCGATGGACGCTGCCATCGGCGTGGATCTCGGAGCCTTGTGCCCCCAAAGTGACCACTAGGGCCCGTACCTCGCGTGCCAAGACCGCCAGATCGCGCCCCGTTCGCTCTTGCAGCAGCCTGGCCTCGTAGTCGTTGAGGGTCAAGTAATCCGCCTGCCGCACGAAGTTCATCAACGCGTCCCCGTCGAACAACGGCATACCCTGGCCCGGGTCGAAGATGAAGGGGATGCCAGCTTCTTCGAGCTGGGTCGCATGCTCCACCATGCCCTGCCGGCCGTCCGGGGAGACGATGGCCAATCGGATGTCTTCCGCCTCTGAGACATGATTGGCGTGGGCTAAGTTCATTGCCCCCGGGTGGAAGGCGGTGATCTGGTTGTCGTCGATGTCCGTGGTGATGAAGGCCTGCGCCGTGTAGGTCTTGGGGATCACCCGGATATGGTGGGTGTCGATCCCCAGACCCTGCAGCCGTTCGGCATAGGGGCCAAAATCCTCACCGACGGTGGCCATGATCACCGGCTCAGCGCCAAGCAGCTTCAGGTTGTAGGCGATGTTGCCAGCGCAGCCGCCAAACTCGCGCCGCATGTCCGGCACCAGGAAGGAGACGTTCAGGATGTGGATCTGTTCGGGCAGGATGTGGTGCTTGAAACGGTCGTGGAACACCATGATGGTGTCGTAGGCCATGGAGCCGCAGATGAGGGCGCGCATCGTCACTTCCCAAAGTCTTTTGCGGAATTTTCACCATAAAAACCGGATTTGTCTGCTTTTTCGTCACAAAAAAATCACGCGACTGCCATCACCGTTTCGCAATGGGCCGCCATCATCGCGGCCATGCCCAAGGCGGCCCGTCTTCTGCTTTACGCCTTTCCGCTGCTTCTGACGAGCGGCGACGCCCTCGCCTGGGGGCTGCAGACCCACGTCTATTTCGCTCAGCTCCTGATCTGGGCAGTGCCACTTTTCGATCCCGCACTGCGCCGTGCCGTGCTGCGCCATCCGCAACTCGCCATGGCGGGCGCCTGCATGCCGGATCTCGCCCTCGTGGGGCCACGTCTGGGCAGCGAGGCCTTCGCTCACACCCATCGCTGGGCCAGCGCCCACGACCTATTGGAAGGTGCCAGCGATGAGGCCGAGCAGGCGATCGCCGTGGGCTATGCCAGCCATCTGCTGGCCGACGTCATCGCCCACAACCACTTCGTGCCCGTGCACGAAAAACTGTTCGTGGACATTCCTTGGCTCACCCATGTCAGCGTCGAATGGGCCATGGACGCCCACATCGCCCGACATGCCTTCGCCCAGCCCGCCGCCGTGCTGTTGGAACACGAATCACACGTGGCCGATTTCGCCGCAAGGCGGTTCGGCACAAGCGGTCGCCTTGCGCTCAAGGCAGTGCGCTTGCTCGGCCGGGCCGACCATGGGCTACGCCGCTCGCGCCTCCCCGAGGCCTGCTATCGCCTGCTACGCTTGGACCGCACCCTGCGACAACGTTTTGACGACTACATCCAGGCTACCACGCACAGGCTGGTCCAGCTCAACCGGGTGCTCAACCACGAGGCACCGGTGTGGGAGGCCGAGCTCCACTGTCCGCAGACCAAGAAGGCGCGTCTGAAGTCCTTCAGCCGGGCCGAGCTGCGCCGTCTACTACCCCTGCCGCACGACCTCTTCCACCCAGAGGAGGCCCGTCTGGCTGCCTGAGCGGCGATTAGATCAAGCTCGCGAGATAGAGGCCGGCGAGCGCGAGGGTGCCGCCGATCAGCGCACCGACCAGGACATCCGAAAGGTAGTGCAGCCCCAGTATCAGGCGCGAGGCGGCCACCAGCAGGGCAAAGGCGGCGAGCCAGGGTGTGAGCACCGGGTAATGGACCGAGGCGACCACGGTGAACGCCACTGCGTGCAGGGTGTGGCCGGAGGGGAAGCTGTAGAGATCCAACGGCAGGGTGGTGAGGCGGATGCCGGGATCGCGCTGGCAAGGGCGCCGGCGGGTGGTCGTCTTCTTGATCCAGCGATAGGTCAAGCTGCAGGCCACTCCTGTCAGGATCATCACCAGGACAGGTTTGAGCGCTGCCCTGCCGTCGATGAGCAGCAGGCCGGCCATCAACAGATACCAGAACAGGCCATCCCCCAGTCGGCTGACCCCGCCGAAAAAGGTCGACCATAGCCGCCGGCTGTTGGGCCGGTTGAAACGCAAGGCCAGGCGATGCTCAAAGGCGGTGAAGCGGTCGAGCCACTGGCGTAGTCCGTGGTGATCGTGGGTCAGCACCTCAGGTATTTCCGAGTTCAGCGCCGAAGAGCGCCCTCTCATGATAGGCCTCGTGGCGGCGAACGATATCCAGAAGTATGCCCTCTAGTTGGACGAAGATCCGCTCCCAGGATAAATCCATCGCCGTCAGTCGCGCATGCGTGCCGAGCGACACGCGCAGGGCCGCATCGTTGATCAGACGCATGGCCTGGGCGACGAATTCCCCATGGTCGCCGTAAGGCGCCTTCAGACCGTTGATCCCCTGGCGCACGTGCTCAGCGGCCGCCGCATAGTCGAAGGCCACGCTCGCCAGACCGCTGGCCATGGCCTCGAGCAGCACGTTGCCGAAGGTCTCGGTTAGGCTCGGGAACAGGAACACGTCGGCCGAGGCATAGTGGTTCGCCAGGTCTTCACCACGTCGAGCCCCGCAGAAGACGGTCTTGGGGTTTGCGAGCTTGAGCGCGCCTAGGGCGGGACCTTCGCCCACGACGACCAAGCGAGCATCAGGGCGTATCCGCACGATGGCCTGATAGGCCTCAAGCAACAGGTCCAGGTTCTTCTCTGGCGCAACCCGGCCGACGTACAGGACGGCCAGCCCCGTCTCGCTCACCCCCCAGGAGGCGCGCAGCGCCTGACTGCGCCGAGCCGGATCGAAGAGCCGGGTGTCTACCCCGCGCGCCACCACCTCCAGATTGCGAAATCCTGCCTGTTCTAGATCCCGGCGGATGGTCAGCGAGGGCACCATGGTCACCTGTGCCTGGTTGTGGAAGCGGCGCAGATAGGCAGCGATGGGTCGCTTGAGCCAGCCGAGCCCGTAATGCCGGCTGTAGCTGTGAAAATTGGTGTGAAAATCGGTCGCCACGGGAATGCGCAGGGTGCGGGCCGCCGCCACTGCAGACCAGCCAAGCGGCCCCTCGGTCACCACGTGTACCACGTCCGGCCGTTTGAGCGACCAGATCCGCTTGAGCGTCGATTTTGCCGGCAGCCCCATCTTCAGCCCGGCGTAGCGCGGGATCGGCACCCCCGGCTGGAGGACCTGCTCGAGGTTGGACTCCGCGACCGGGACATCGGCGGGACTCTGTCGCGGGCGGATCAATTGCACCTGGTGCTCACGCGCCTGGAGGGCGCGCACGAAGCGCTCGAGCGTCATTGCGACCCCGTTGATCTCGGGCGGATAGGTCTCAGTTACGACCGCGATGCGCAACCGCCTGCGCTCGACGGGCAATTGCTGAAAGGCAAGGTCCGAGGCCAACATAGCCTTTCAGCTTCCCCGACCTCGGCGACAGGGAAATGACAAATCGATGAAATCTTGATGACAGCGGCGCACAGGGCCTGCCGTATGCTATGCGCAGCCCTGCTGCCGTGGGTCGCAGCTGGCAAGACAAAAAAGCCCAACCCAGAAAGGGTTGGGCGTTTGGGGATGGTGGAGGAGTCCAGTAGAAAACACAAGCGTGCTCCACCGAATTGAGGAACGCCGCGGAGATTTTTGAGGCAGCAGGGGAGTAGTAGGCCGGTTCTCGGTTCGGCGCACGCGCGATGTGAATCACCCGAAAACGGGCCGGCCGCGAGGAGGTGCATCCCCCCGTTCCTTCTCGCCCCCAGGGGGCGTCACGCGCCGCTCCATACGGGCTCACTTTGCGAGCCATCTCCTTAAAAAACTGCAAGAGTCGACTCTTCGTCATTTGAGATTTGAAAATTCTGTACTAACCTGTCGCCATTTGATCCAGATTTGCAACCACCATGTCAGCAAGCGCCACCGAGGGCGAGATCCTGACCATCAAGCAGGTCGCGGACTACCTGAAGGTCACTGAAAGAACGATCTACAGGTTGGCCGCTGCCAAGAAAATCCCCGCCTTCAAGGTTGGAGGGACGTGGAGGTTTTCACGCGCTGACATCGAGAGCTGGATCAGGGAACAGTCGTCCTTGGGCCCCGGCCATGACGCACCTCTCCCGTCCAAAGGTGGCCGAAGAACATGAAGCTCATACGAAACACTGGCGCGGACCGGGTGATCGATCTGCTGCGTCCGCATCTCAAACGAGGCCATCAGCTTGATTGCGTGACGCCGGCGTTCTCGCTGTTTGCCTTCGCGGAGTTGCGAGAGGCCTTGAGCGTCCTTGATCGAGTGCAGATGATCCTGCCTCCCGGAAATGATGGGCTGACCTTACTCGGCGGCGAGGGTGACCGTGCGGCGCGGAACCGGTTGCAGAGTCGTTGGTTGGCGAACCAGTGTGCGAGGTGGATCTGTGACAAGGTGGACTTGCGGCGCGCGCTCGCGGCTGTGCCGCAGGGTGCGGCCGTGCTGCGCGGTCCGTCCGCCACGCCGGAGCAGGTCGTTCTTGGCTCGTTTGCATTCAGCACCGAAGGCCTGGGACTGACGCCGGGCAATCCCTTGAACTTGATTCAGGCTTCCGAATCGACCACCGAGGCTGCGCAGTTGGCTGCCTGGTTCGATCACCAATGGGCCTCGATCAAGACGCAGCCGGAAGCCCGCGACGCCTTTATTCAGACCTTGCGGGAAATCGGTGAGCACCGAGATCCCTTGACGCTGTACACGCTCATTCTGTTCCACCTCTTCGGCGGCAGTGGCGAAGGGCTCGACGAAGAGCGCATCGTCAAGTCGGCGACGGGCATCCGCAACACGGTGGTATGGAAGAAGCTTTTCAAGTTCCAGCGCGATGCTGTCGTCGGTGCCATCGACAAGCTGAACCGCTTCGGCGGCTGCATCATCGCTGACAGCGTCGGCTTGGGAAAGACCTTCGAGGCGCTGGCGATCATCAAGTACCACGAGCTGCGCAACGACCGTGTGCTGGTGCTCGTGCCCAAGCGCTTGCGTGACAACTGGGCACTCTACAAGGCCAATGACAAGCGCAACATTCTCGCCGCCGACCGCTTCAACTACGACATCCTTAACCACACGGACCTGTCGCGCGATGGCGGCCTGTCCGGCGACATCGATCTTGCCCACGTGAACTGGGGCAACTACGACCTGGTGGTCATCGACGAGTCGCATAACTTCCGCAACAAGGCCACGCATAAGGGCAAGGAGTCCCGTTACGACCGCCTGATGCGCCGGATCATCAAGGAGGGCGTGAAGACGCGGGTGCTGATGCTCTCCGCCACGCCGGTCAACAACCGGCTCGCTGACCTCCGCAACCAGATCGCATTCGTCACCGAGGGTGACGACACCGCGCTCTCGGAGCACGGCATCGCCAGTATCGAAGCGACCACGCGCAAGGCGCAAACGCAGTTCAACCGCTGGCTGACCCTGGACGAAGCGGAGAAGACGCCGGCCCGACTGATCGAGATGCTAGGCTTTGACTACTTCACGTTGCTCGACCACCTGACTATCGCCCGGTCGCGCCGGCATATCGAGAAGTACTACGGCACCAGCGAGACGGGGCGCTTCCCAGTGCGTCTATCGCCGATCAACATCAAGGCCGACGTGGATCGCGCCGGAGAATTTCCCGGCGTCCGCGACATCAATCGAGAAATCCGGCGACTCAACCTCGCGGCCTACGCTCCCTTGCGCTACGTCCTGCCCCACAAGCAGGCCGCCTACGACGCCAAGTACAGCATGCAAGTCCGAGGCGGTGAAGGATTCTTCCGCCAGGTGGACCGCGAAGAGAGTCTGATCCACCTATTGCGAGTCAACGTGCTCAAGCGCATGGAAAGCGCAGTTTCATCTTTTGCGCTCACAGTCGAGCGCCAGCTCCGGGACGTTGAGGCTACGCTCGCGCGAATCGAGGCGCGCGCCGAGGACATTGAGGAGCTGGATATCTCCGATGTCGATATCGACGATCCGGCTTTCGAACCCTTGCTCGTGGGGCGCAAGGTCAAAGTCCTTCTCAGCGATGTCGATCTGATTCGCTGGAAGCAGGATCTAATCGAAGACCGCAATCGACTGGCCACCCTTCTGTCGGCTGCAAAGCAGGTCGACGCATCGCGCGACGCCAAGCTCGCGGAATTGCGCGAGATGATTGCGCACAAGTGTCGCAATCCCATAAACCCCGGCAATCGCAAGATCATCGTCTTTACCGCCTTTGCCGATACGGCGGAGTATCTTTACCGGGAACTTGTACCCTGGGCCAAGGAACGGCTTGGCATCGAATCCGCGTTGGTCACGGGCACCGGCCGCAACCAGACAACTCTCCCCGCGCTGCGCAAGGATCTGGGGTCCATTCTCACAGCCTTCGCTCCCCGGTCCAAAGAGCGGCCGCCAGAGTTGGCCCACGAAGGCGAGTTAGATCTGCTTATTGCCACCGATTGCATTTCCGAAGGCCAGAACCTGCAAGACTGTGATTGGCTGATCAACTACGACATTCACTGGAACCCGGTTCGCATCATCCAGCGCTTCGGTCGGATCGACCGCATCGGTTCGCCAAACGAGGTCATCCAGCTCGTCAACTTCTGGCCCAACATGGAGCTGGAGGAGTACATCAACCTCGAACAGCGCGTCAGTGGGCGCATGGTATTGCTGGATATCTCCGCCACCGGCGAAGAGAACCTCATCGAGCAAGCAGCCGGCAACTCGATGAATGATCTCGAATACCGCCGTAAGCAACTGCTCAAGCTGCAAGACACGGTCATTGACCTGGAAGATCTGTCCACGGGCGTTTCCATCACGGATTTGACGCTCACCGACTTCCGCATCGACCTGGCCCAGTATTTAAGGGCCCACCCGGACAAGCTCGAACGATTGCCGCTTGGTGCTTACGCGGTCACCAGTAGCAGTGACGCCGACATACCGCCGGGGGTGATCTTTTGTCTGCGTGCGGAGGGTGAAGCGGCAGACAAGCTCAGGCAATCCGACTATCCCTTGGCACCGTACTACCTGGTGCAAGTGAGTGACAACGGCAGCGTCGTTCTCCCGTACACACAAGCCAGGGACATTCTCGACCGCCTCAAGCGACTGGCGTGGGGATGCGACCTGCCGGATGCGGATGCCTGCGCCCGCTTCGACAAACGCACGCGGCAAGGCGAGGACATGCGGCATGCGCAGAAGCTGCTCGCCGCGGCCATCGCCTCCATCGTCGGTAAGAGCGAAGAGCGTGCGGTGGCCAGCCTGTTTTCGCCGGGTAGCACCCATGCACTGAAAGGCGAGATGCCGGGAGGCGATGACTTCGAGGTGCTTGCGTTTTTGGTCGTGCTTTCAAAATACGCCCAGCAAGAGCAAAACGAACGAACTGATGCGTGAGGGGAGGGCGTATGGCTAGCGGAAAACTACTGAGGCAACTCATCAAGTCTGGGGTTCAAGGGGATGCTGCGGGCTTTCGTACGGCGTCCGAGGCAGTCATCAAGGAAGAGCGGGAAAAGAATCATCACCTGCTTGCCAATGACCTCGAGCGCCTGCTCTACGGCGGGCATGCCACCAGCGGGAACGGTATCCGCAAACTACATCGCCTTCCCAGCCTGCCGGCCAACAAGGACAACGGTCTTGCTTTGCTTGAAGAACGCGCAGTGGTGCGTGAAGAGAAAGACATCATCCTGTCCGATGTGACGCAGTCGGCCCTGGACGAAATCCTCATGGAACACAACCGCGCCGACACTCTGCGTGCCTACGGCATGCAGCCGGCCCAGAAGCTCTTGTTTTGCGGGCCTCCGGGGTGCGGGAAGACCTTGGCCGCTGAGGTCATTGCCAACGCCCTGTCCATGCCGCTCGTCGTCGTCCGCCTAGACTCGGTGATTTCATCGTTTCTTGGGGAGACGGCCGCCAATCTGCGCAAGGTTTTCGACTACATTGCGCAACAGCCCGTGGTCGCATTGTTCGATGAGTTCGATGCACTCACCAAAGATCGCGGTGACAGCGCCGATCATGGTGAACTCAAGCGCTCGGTCAACGCGGTCCTGCAAATGATGGACGGCTATCGAGGCGAGAGCATCCTGATTGCCACGACCAACTACGAAACCTTGCTCGACAAGGCTGTGTGGCGGCGCTTCGATGAAGTCGTGCGCTTCGAAATGCCGAACCTGGAGCAGATCAAGCGCCTGCTCCTACTCAAGCTTTCGGGCATTCGCCGCAACTTCGAGGCCGATGACGCGCAAGTGGCATCGCTGTTCAAGGGCATGTCGCACGCCGACATCGAGCGCGTGCTGCGGCGGGCGGTCAAGGAAATGATCCTGTCTGGCCGCGAGTTCATGGAAAAAAGCCATCTGGATACCGCGTTGGCCCGCGAGTACCGGCATAAGAACTGAACGATGGAGGGGGAGGCATGGCCTATGAACACCTGCGCCTGGAACGGGAAGCACCGATCAATGCTCGCCATCCGCGAAGGTTCGGGGGCGGTTTCACGCCGCCAGACCCACGTGCTCATGGCGCGCGGCTTGAGGAAAAGATCCAGGCTGCAAAGACACGCCTCACCGATCCTGCCCAGGCCGACATTGGTGGCTTCGATAACCGCAAACTGCTGAAGATCCGGCTGCATGCCGGGGACAAAAGCGTCCCTGCTTTCGACGCCATCCCCGGCGTGGAAATCGTCAGCCAGGAGGACGAAGCCGTCGTGCTAGCCTTCGCCACCGATGAAGGCATGAACGAATTCGAGCAGCGCCTCGCCACTCTGGCGCGCGACGGCAAGGTCACGCGCAAGGAGCTGCTCTACGCCATCGAAGACTTCGACCATTGGACCCCAGAAGACCGCACGGGCAACGCCCTGCGGGAGCGTGGATTCCCCGCGCAAGCGCCGTTCACGCTCGATATCGAGCTCTGGCCTCAGGAGCGGCAAGACAAGCGTCAGGCCATGGTGCGCACCTTCTTGGCCTGGCTGCAGGAGCTCGGCATCGAGAAGCTGGACGATCTTCAGCAGCCATCGCTCGTGCTGTTTCGCGTGCGCTGCGACCGGCAACAAGCCGAACGGATCCTGCGTCACCGGGACGTTCGCACGGTGGATTTGCCCCCTCGGCTGGGTGTTGCGGTGGAGCTGCTGCGCACGGACATCAACCAGTTCCCAACCATCGACCCGCCGTCCGCAGATGCGCCAGCGATCGCCATCCTTGACTCGGGCCTGACCTCGGGGCATCCGCTGCTCGGCAACGCCGTCGGCGATGCGCAAGGCTACCTGGAACCGCATCGCAGCGCTAACGACACCGATCCACATTGGCATGGCACCTTTGTCGGTGGACTGGCCCTGTACGGTGATGTCCAAAGCGCCATCCAGCAAAGGCAATTTGTCCCGCAACTGCGTCTGTTTTCGGGCAAGGTATTCGAAGACGACGGCCAGGATCAGACGGAGTTCGTCGAAAAGGCGGTCGAGGAAGCCGTGCGCGACCTGCACGGGCAGTACGGTTGCAAAGTATTCAATCTCAGCTATGGCGACCTGAATAAGGTGTACGACGGTCGGCATGTCCGCGGGCTGGCCTATACCCTGGATCGCCTTACGCGCGAGCTGGGTGTGTTGTTCGTGGTGCCGGCGGGCAACTTGCAGCTCAACCAGCTCCCCCAAGATGCCCGTGGGCAATACCCCCACTATTTGTTCGAGGAGCACGCCCGGCTGCTGGACCCGGCCACGGCGCTCAACGCCCTCACGGTCGGCGGCATCAGCTTGTTCGAGGCCACGCGCGACGCGCAAAACCATCCCAACACCATTGAAGATCACATCCTGGCGCGGGCGAACCAGCCCTTCCCATTGACGCGACGCGGACCCTCCATCAACGGCGCAATCAAGCCGGATGTGGTGGAACATGCGGGGAACATCGCCTTGATGCGCACAGCCAGCCGCCCTCGTCATGCGGGGCTGGGGGTCGTGTCGCTCAACGGCGGGTTCGCCTCGGGGCCAGCATTCAAGGAGGACATCGGCACCAGCTATGCCGCACCGCAGGTGGCGCACAAAGCCGCGCGCCTGTTGACCGCCGTGTCCGACGCCTCGCCGAACCTGCTGCGGGCGCTGATTGGCGCGCACGCCCGCTGGCCCGAAGCCTGCGAAAGCTTGCTCGGTCCCGGAAACAGGCCCGAAGGGCGTGACCGGCTGCTGCAACTCATCGGTTATGGGCGTGTGGACGATGCGGCACTCTACCGCTCGCTCGACCACACGGTGACCTTGCTGGCGGAAGAACGCATCGGCGCCGACCAACACCACTTCTTCGAGCTTCCCGTGCCGGACAGCTTTTGGGCCAACGGGCGCCGTGCCCGCGAAATCACGGTGGCACTGGCCTACAGCCCCGAAGTACGCACGACCCGGTTGGACTATCGCCGCGCCAAGCTCTGGTTCACCCTAGTGGTGGCCGCCAACCTGGACGAAGTGACGCAAGCCTTCCAACGCAACCGGGAACAAGGCATGGGTGAACACGGCAATGGCCGCTGGCTGCCCAATGACACCCGCAAGAACAGCACGCTGCAAGTCTCCCGCTGGACGTTCAGGCAATCGCGGCCGGGCGACAAGGTGTTTGTCGTGGTCACCCGGCAAGACAGCGCATGGTCACAAGACGAACACCGCAATGAGGCCGAACCCTACGCACTGGCTGTGGTGCTCTCCGACCGTGCGCAGGCCAACGCCCAGCTTTACGCGCAAGTGCAGGCCATGCTGCAAGAGCGTGCCCAGGCCCGTGCGCGTGTGAGGGTGCAAAGCTAGTCATGGATTTGGATGCACTGATCGCCGCGTTTGATTTGCCCGCAAGCTGCCGGGTCGATCAACGCGTGCCCAAAAAGATGCTGGTGGAGCATGGCGCTCCCACCGCGGCGGACAGGCGCCTCATCAACGAGGCGATCGAGGCGGTCGAGTGGGTAGCCGCGCTCAAAGCCAACACCATCGGTGTAGCGGCGTATCGGGACGACGAGCGCGAGTATCTGGAAATTGCCCTCCTCGTCGTCACCCTACGGGAAGAGCGGACCACGTCGGCACAGCAGACGCGCCTCATCGAGCTGATTCACCGCGCCGTGCCTCATCCGGTGTTGCTCATCGGCGTGGCCGCGCCGAAGCTGTCGCTTTCGCTGGCCCATAAACGCTGGGCGCAGAACGAGGCCGGCAAAACGGTGCTCGATGGCGAGGTCGTGCATGTGAGCCTGCCGGACGACGCGCCCTCGGACGACGCATTGCAGTGCTTCTTGGCCGCGCTTGGCATCAGCCGGCGACCGAGCGCCCATCTCCATGCGCTCTATCAGGGCTGGATGGACGCCCTCACCGCGCTCGCTACCGCCCGGCTGACGGGCCGCTTTACCTTGGCGCAAGGCGCCGAGCAGGCTGCCGCGCGACGGCAGGCGCTTGCCGAGTGCCAGCAACTGCAAGCCGAGGCGGCGCATCTGCGCGCCAAGGCGCAGAAAGAAAAACAGATCGCCCGGCAGGTGGAACTGAACCTGCGCTTGAAACATGTAGAAGCGCAACTCACAGCCTGCCTGAAGCGGCTTTGACATGACATCGAAAGATCAAGACCCCATGCAGAAGATCAACGCAGAAAGCCAGGAAGCCCGTTCCGCCGACCTGGTGAAACAGAACATCGAAAAGCTAAAGGCACTGTTCCCAGAGATCATCACCGAGGGCCAGAACGGCCCCGCCGTCAACGTGGATGTGCTCAAGCAACTGGTGGGCGATGCCACCGTCACCGACGCTGACGAGAAGTACGGGCTCAACTGGCATGGCAAGCGCCGCGCTCGGCAACTGGCACTCACGCCCAGCACGGGCACCTTGCGCCCTTGCCCAGAAGAAAGCGTGAACTGGGATACCACGCAGAACCTGGTAATCGAAGGCGACAACCTGGAGGTACTCAAGCTCCTGCAAAAGAGCTACGCCGGCAAGGTCAAGCTCATCTATATCGACCCGCCTTACAACACCGGCAAGGATTTCGTCTATCCCGATGACTTTCAGGACAACATCCGCAACTACCTGGAACTGACCGGGCAG
>CALAMX010000203.1 GCA_937925755.1 uncultured Burkholderiales bacterium | reverse complement strand
GGATCCGACTACGGCTGCAGAGAGACAGCCACCATCTACTCCGGCAGGTGACATTACGCTACACGAGCGGGAATCGGACGAATTGCGCCAGGCATTCATTGAGTTTAATGCAACCTCGGCGCGGTTGGCGCAGAGTTATCTTGACTTGCAGGCGCAGGTGGCGCGCTTGTCCGCCGAGCTGGCTGCGGCCAACGGCGAGCTCGCGCGCCGCAAACGTCTGTCTGCGTTGGGCGAGATGGCGGCCAAGTTGGCGCATCAGCTACGCACGCCGCTGGCGGCCGCGCTGCTCTACGTCGGACACCTCGCCCGGCCCAGCCTCGATGAGGCCGACCGCTTGCGCTTCGCCAGCAAGGCGATGGACCGTCTGCAATATCTGGAGCGGCTCATCGCCGACATGCTCGCCTTTGTGCGTGGTGCCCAGGGTGTGCGCAGCCGATTCACCGTGCGTGGTTTGCTCACTGACCTCCTGCAGCTGATCGAGGCGCAGGCCTCCGCCCAGGGTTTGACGGTCGAGCTCCTCGACGAGGCGGGCGACCTAGAGATCACAGCCGATCGCCAGGCCCTTGCCGGGGCGCTCACCAGCTTGCTCGAGAACGCCCTGCAGGCAAGTCGGCCCGGTGGAAGAATTCGTCTGATCGCAAAGGCAGACGCAGGACCTTTCGTCATGTTCGCGGTCGAAGACGAGGGCGAGGGGATCGCCGAGGGGGCACGTGCCCGGGTGTTCGATCCGTTCTACACCACCCGCGCCGAGGGTAGCGGCCTGGGGCTGGCCATCGTCAAGCAGGCTGCCGACGCCCATGGGGGCTGGGTCGAGCTCGAGTCGGAACCGGGCAAAGGGAGTCGCTTTTCGCTATTCATCCCCAAGCAACCGGGGCTGGTCAAGAGCACGTGAGGTGCCGCGCCGGCCATGACGGCGCTACGAGACTCTTTGCGTAAGGACGATGAGCCACAAACCCAAAATCCTGGTGGTCGAGGATGATGCCCAGCTACGCGAGGCCATCGCCGATAGCCTCATGCTCAACGGTTATGCCGTCACCCAGGTGGCTTGCGCGGAGGCAGCGCTCGAAGCCCTGGGTAGCGAGCTGCCGGGTTTGGTGCTGACCGACGTGCAGATGCCAGGGGCCGATGGCCACGCTCTGCTCGAGAACATCAAAACCTTGTATCCGAGCGTGCCTGTCGTGCTGATGACTGCTTATGGCGAGATCGATCGAGCGGTCGAGGCCATGCGCGCGGGTGCCGCCGATTACCTGGCCAAGCCTTTCGCCCCCGAGCGGCTGCTGGCCGTGGTGGCCCGCCACTACCGCGCACACGAGGCTGTGCCGGAAGGCCAATTCATCGCCCGCGATCCTGCCACGCTGTCCCTTCTCGCCCTCGCCCGTCGTGTGGCGGTCACCGACGCTAGCGTGCTGCTGACCGGCGAATCCGGGGTTGGCAAGGAGATGCTGGCGCGCTTCATCCACCGGCATTCCGTGCGCGCATCGGGCCCCTTCGTCGCCGTCAACTGCGCGGCCATCCCCGATAGCCTCATCGAGGCGACCCTGTTCGGTTACGAAAAGGGCGCCTTCACCGGGGCGACCGCAGCACAGGCGGGCAAATTCGAGCAGGCCCAAGGTGGGGTGATCCTGCTCGACGAGATCGCCGAACTCCCTCTGACGCTGCAGGCGAAATTGCTGCGGGTTCTGCAGGAGCGCGAGGTGGAAAGGCTGGGCGGTCGCGGCGTGATCGCATTGGACCTGCGTGTGCTGGCCGCCACCAACTGTGATTTGGCGGCACAGGTGCGCGCGGGTCGTTTCCGCGAAGACCTGTACTATCGGCTCAACGTCTTTCCACTAGAGATACCGCCGCTGCGCGCGCGCCGGCAGGATATCGTCCCGCTGGCGCAGCACTGCCTGCACAAGTATGCCGATACAGTGGGTCGGCGCGGTATGAGCTTCAGCCCGGCGGCCCTGGCCGCGCTCAGCGCTTACGACTGGCCGGGCAACGTGCGCGAGCTGGGCAACGTGGTGCAGCGGGCCATGATCCTGGCGCCCGGAGCGGTGATCGAGCCCGAGCATCTCATGCTGCCCCGTGCCGCCACAGGGGGCGCGCCGTCACCACTGCCGCAGTTGGTGGAGGGCAGGAGCATCAAGGATATGGAGCGTGAGGCGATACTCGCCGCCCTGGCGCAGAGCCGCGGGTCGCGAAAGAAAGCGGCCGATCTGCTGGGTATGAGCGAGCGAACCCTGCGTTACAAGCTGGCGCGCCTGCGTGAAAAAGGTGAACTGGACACAGACAAGCTCTTATAATGTGAGTAGATACTCCCCTTGGGGCACAGCCATGACGACGAGTTCGGGCATAGATCAGATGGTGGCGCAGCTGCGTGCCGTAGCCGCCCAGGCCGCGCAGGCCCCGGCGGCCGAAGACGCGGCCGCGGTCGATTTCGCTGCCCTGCTCAAAAGCGCGCTGGCAGAGACGAATGCCGCGCAGCTGGGCGCACGCGAGTTGAGCCAGCAGTTCGCCACGGGGGACCCGAACGCCAGCCTGGAGGACGTGGTGCTGACCCTGCAGAAGGCCAGCATCTCCTTCCAGACCATGGTCCAGGTCCGCAACAAGCTGGTCTCGGCCTATCAGGAAATCATGAACATGCAGGTCTGAGCCACCTGACATGAAAGCCCGCCCTGTCATGCTGCGCTCGTTTCCCACCGAGGGAATGGTCAGTTCCATCGATACGGCTGTGCGGAACTGACAGGTTACTCACGCGCGGATGGCTCTCCAACCCCAGCAAGCCCTAAGCACCGTCTTCCAGAGATTTTCCCAACTGTCACCCGGCCGCAAACTGGGCGTGGCGGTGGGTTTGGCCGCTGCCCTCGCGCTCATCGTCGGCCTGGTGCTGTGGTCGCGGGCCCCGGAATATCGCGTGCTCTTCTCCAATCTGTCCGAACGGGATGGCGGGGCGGTGATCGCGACCCTGCAGCAGATGAACGTGCCCTATCGGACGGAGGCCGGCGGCGCCATCCTGGTGCCCGCCGATCAGGTCTACGACCTGCGCTTCCGTCTGGCGAGTCAGGGCCTGCCGCGCGGCGGGGCGGTCGGCTTCGAGCTGATGGATGCCGCCAAGCTCGGTATGACCCAATTTCAGGAGCAGGTCGCGTACCAGCGTGCGCTCGAGGGCGAGCTGGCGCGCACCATCCAGTCGCTGGCGCCCGTGGAATCGGCGCGTGTGCACCTGGCCATCCCCAAGCCCTCGGTCTTCGTGCGCGAGCAGCAGAAGCCCACCGCCTCGGTGCTGGTGAATCTCTACGCCGGGCGTAGCCTGGATCCGGCCCAGGTGAGCGCCATCGTCCATCTGGTCTCTAGCAGCGTACCCAATCTCACGCCCAGCGGCGTGACGGTGGTGGACCAGTCCGGCAACCTACTGACCGGCCGCGCCGAGGCCGCCGGAGCGCAGGGTCTGAATGCAAGCCAGCTCGACTATCTGCGCCAGGTCGAGGATTACTATGCGCGCCGCATCGAGGCCATCGTCACCCCCATCGTCGGCGAGGGCAATGTGCGGGCCGAGGTACGTGCCGACTTGGACTTCTCCCACAGCGAGTTTACCAGCGAGACCTATAAGCCCAATCCCACCCCCGATGCCCAGGCGATCCGCAGCCAGCAAAGTATCGAGGAGAGCAGTACGGGCGGCGGCCAGGCGGCAGGCGTGCCAGGGGCCTTCTCCAACCAGCCGCCGGGCCTGGCCAGCGCGCCGCTCAATGCGCCAGCTGGTGCCAACGCTGGTCCCGCGGTCGAACAGGCCGGCTCAAACACGGTCAGCAGCCGGCGCGAGTCCACCGTGAACTATGAGCTGGATAGGACCATCCGCCATGTCAGAGAACCGCTGGGGCGTCTCAAGCGCCTGTCGGTGGCTGTCGTGATCAACTACCGCATCCAAAGCGGGGAGGGCGGTCAGGCCGAGGTACGCCCCCTGTCGCCGCAGGAGCTGGATCAGATCAACGGACTGGTGCGCGAGGCCATGGGGTACAACCAGGAGCGGGGCGACACGGTCAACGTGGTCAACGTCGCCTTCACTGCGGCGAAGGCGGAGGAGATGGCGCTGCCGCTGTGGAAGGATCCCGAGATCGTCAGCATGGCCAAGGAGTTGTTGAAGAGCCTGCTCATCTTCGGCCTCGCCTTCTATCTCGTGTTCGGGGTGCTGCGGCCCCTGCTGCGTGACCTTGTGCGACCGCCCGAGGCGGCGGCAACCCCGGCCGGACCATCCGTGACTGTAGAGGAAGTAGAACCTACCGCCGAGACTCTCCCGCCATCGCCAGCCGAGTCTTACGAAGAAAAACTACGACAGGTGAAAGAATTCGCCAAGCAAAACCCCAAGCTCACGGCTGACATCATCAAGCAGTGGATGACACAACCATGAGCGACGAGGGCATTCGCAAAAGCGCAGCGCTGATGTTGGCACTTGGCCAGGAAGAGGCGGCCGAGGTCATGAAATACCTAAGCCCCAAGGAGGTACAACGCCTCGGTGCAACTATGGCAACTCTTGGACATCTGAGCCGAGATCAGTTGGAGAGTGTTCTGCAAGAGTTCCAACGGGAGACCGAGGGCCGAATCAGCCTGGGTGATTCCAATGAGTACTTGCGTACGGTGCTAAAAAAGGCCTTGGGCGACGACAAGGCGGCGCACATCCTGGAGCGTATCTTACAAGGCGAGGAGAACGCTGGGATCGAGAGTCTCAAGTGGATGGATGCGGCCAGCATCGCCGACATGATCCGCAACGAACATCCGCAGATCATCGCCACGATCCTGGTCCACCTGGAACGTGACCATGCCAGCGAGATCCTGCAGCTACTGCCGGAACGTCTGCGCAACGACGTGATGATGCGTATTGCCACCCTGGAGGGGGTACAGCCGCTCGCCATGCGTGAACTCAACGAGGTTCTCACCAAACTACTGGCAGGCGGCGAGCACAGCAAAAAGGGTGCCCTGGGCGGCGTCAAGGCGGCGGCCGACATCCTCAACTACATGGGCGGCGCCATCGAGGCCTCGGTCCTTGCCAGTATCCGCGAGCACGACAGCGAGCTGGCGCAAAAGATCCAAGACCAGATGTTCACCTTCGACAACATCCTCGACCTGGACGACCGCTCCATCCAGATATTGTTGCGCGAGGTGCAGTCCGAATCGCTCATCATCGCCCTTAAGGGGACCTCGCAGGAGTTGCGCGAGAAGATCTTCAAGAATATGTCTGCCCGCGCGGCCGAGGCCCTCAAGGAAGACCTCGAGGCCAAGGGCCCGGTGCGCCTGTCGGAGGTCGAGGCGGAGCAGAAGGAGATCCTCAAGATCGTCCGCCGGCTTGCCGATGAAGGGCAGATCGTCCTGGGCGGCAAGGGCGGCGAGGAGAGCTTGATCGAGTGACACCAGTCTTTCTGAACCGCTCTGAAGGGGTCGCGTGACTGGCAAGATCATCCCCAAAGAGCAGCTTACTGCCTATCAGCGCTGGGAGCTGGGCGGTTTGGATGCGCCTGTTGACAGCCAAATCCCTGAGGCCACTGCGCAGTCCGTGGGCGAGGGGGAAGGACCGATCAGCCTGCCTACGGCCGAGGAGATCGAACGTCTGCACCAAGCGGCTTGGGATGAAGGATATCGTCTCGGCCTGGAGGAGGGGCGTCGGGAGGGCTTTGCGGCCGGCAGCGCCGAAGGTCGGGTCTATGTCGAACGCCTCAAGGCCCTGGCTGAGGCCCTCGATGTCGAGCGCCTGCGTCAGGACGAGGCGCTGGCACAAGAGGTGTTGGCGCTGGCATTGACCGTGGCGCGTCAGATCTTGCGCACTGCGCTTCAGGTCAAGCCGGAGTTGATCTTGCCGGTTTTGCGTGAGGCGATGGCGAACTTGCCTACTCTTACGGGCAACACCCGATTGCTCGTGCATCCTGATGATGCTCCGGTCGTGCGTGACTTCCTCGCCAACGAGCACGTCCACTTTTCCTGGAAGGTGGTGGAAGACGCCAGCCTGGAGCCGGGCGGCTTTCGCATCGAGAACGCCCATGGTGAGCTGGACGCACGCATCGAGACCCGTTGGCAGGACATCGTCCGTACCCTGGGCGCCGACACGGCATGGATCGCCTGAATCGCAGCGCAGCCCTGATCGAGTACCTGCGCAACTGCCAAGAGGCCGTCACTCAGGCACAGCCTTGGCATGTGACCGGGCGGCTCACCCGGGTGGCGGGATTGGTCATGGAGGCAGTCGGGCTCAAGCTCGCCACCGGCGCTTCCTGTAAGGTCACCATGCCAGGCGGACAACAGGTCGATGCCGAAGTCGTCGGGTTCTCCGGCGAGCGCCTGTTCCTCATGCCATCGACCGATGTCTACGGTATGGCACCGGGGGCGTTGGTCGAGCCCAGTCAGGAAGGTCAGTTTGATCCGCCACGGTTGAACAAACCTTTCTTCCGCCGCCGTCGCATCGAAGACCGCATCCGTCAGGTCGCCGTAGGCCCAGAGCTCCTGGGGCGCGTGGTGGACGGTGCCGGGAGGCCATTGGACCGGCTGGGCCCGGTCGAACCCTCGCGTCGGGTGCCGCTGTACAGCCGGCCGTTCAACCCCATGGAGCGCGAACCGATCACCCAAGTACTCGATGTCGGCGTGCGCGCGATCAACGCCTTGCTCACGATCGGACGGGGCCAGCGCATGGGGCTGTTCGCCGGCAGCGGGGTGGGCAAGTCCCGATTGCTCGGGATGATGGCCCGTTACACCGAGGCCGAGGTGGTCGTG
>CALAMX010000202.1 GCA_937925755.1 uncultured Burkholderiales bacterium | reverse complement strand
CAGCGCTGTGGGGGGCTCACCGAGCGCGAGATGGCCGAGCAGGTGCTCGACTCCATGGACTTGGAGCGCGAGCGCGGCATCACCATCAAGGCGCAGACGGCGGCGCTCAATTACACGGCGCGCGACGGGCAGACCTATTCTCTCAACTTGATCGACACGCCGGGGCACGTCGACTTCTCCTATGAAGTGAGCCGCTCCCTCGCCGCCTGCGAGGGGGCCCTGCTGGTGGTGGACGCCTCGCAGGGGGTGGAGGCGCAGACCGTGGCCAACTGCTATACGGCGATCGAACTTGGGGTCGAGGTGGTCCCCGTGCTCAACAAGATCGACCTGCCGGCGGCCGATCCCCAGCGGGTGATCCAGGAGATCGAGGACATCATCGGCATCCCGGCACAGGATGCCATCCGCTGTTCCGCCAAGACCGGCGAGGGTATAGACGATGTGCTTGAAGCCGTCGTCACGCTCATCCCACCACCCAAGGGCGACCCCAATGCGCCCTTGAAGGCACTGATCACCGATTCCTGGTTCGACAATTACGTGGGCGTGGTGATGCTGGTGCGGGTGGTCGATGGGGTGCTCAGGCCCAAGGACAGGATACGCCTGATGGCCAGCGGGGCGGAATACTTGTGCGAGCAGGTGGGGGTGTTCACGCCCAAGTCGGTCGCGCGCGAGGAACTGTCAGCCGGGCAGGTGGGCTTCGTCATCGCTGGCATCAAGGAATTGAAGCACGCCCGCGTGGGCGACACCATCACCTCGGCCGCACGCCCGGCCGAGGCACCCCTGCCGGGTTTCAAGGAGATCAAGCCGCAGGTCTTTGCCGGACTCTATCCGGTGGATGCACATGAATACGACAGCCTGCGCGATGCGCTGGAGAAGTTGAGGCTCAACGACGCCAGCCTGCAGTTCGAGCCTGAGACCTCACAGGCCCTGGGCTTTGGCTTCCGTTGTGGCTTTCTGGGACTTTTGCACATGGACATCGTGCAGGAGCGCCTGGAGCGCGAGTACGGCCAGAACCTGATCACCACCGCGCCGACGGTCGAGTACGAGGTGGTGCTGCGTGACGGCAGCACCCAGTTGATCGAAAACCCCTCGCGGCTGCCCGACCCAGGCAAGATCGCCGAGATCCGCGAACCGATCATCACCGCCACCATCCTGGTGCCAGAGGCCTATCTGGGCAATGTGATGACCCTGTGCAACCAGAAACGTGGCACTCAGGTGGACATGAAATACCTGGGCCACCAGGTCATGCTGAAATACGACCTGCCTTTGAACGAGGTGGTGATGGACTTCTTTGACAAGCTCAAATCCACCTCGCGTGGCTATGCCTCGCTCGACTACGAGTTCAAGGAGTTTCGCGCCGACGATCTGGTCAAGCTCGACGTGCTGGTCAACGGCGAGCGAGTGGACGCCCTGTCGCTCATCGTCCACCGCTCCACCGCCCAATACCGTGGGCGTGAGCTGGTCGCCAAGATGCGCGAGCTGATCCCGCGGCAGATGTTCGACGTGGCGGTGCAGGCGGCCATCGGCAGCCACATCATCGCCCGCGAGACGGTCAAAGCCCTGCGCAAGAACGTGCTGGCCAAGTGCTACGGCGGCGACATCACGCGCAAGCGCAAACTGCTGGAAAAACAAAAGGAAGGCAAGAAACGCATGAAACAGGTCGGAAACGTCGAGATCCCCCAGGAGGCCTTTCTGGCCATCTTGCAGGTGGGAGAGAAGTGATGCAGGCGATGAAGTTCGTCTTCTGGGGCCTGATCCTCGTGGGTCTGGTGCTGGTCTACCAGAGCGCCATGAGCTTTGCCCTCTTTTTGTTCCTGCTCCTCGTGATGACCGGCGTGATCTGGCTCGTGGACATCGTTTGGCTGCGCAAGCGGCGCGCCGAGGGCGAGGCGGAACCGGTGGTCGTGGACTACGCGCGCAGTTTCTTCCCGGTGATCCTGGTGGTCTTCCTGTTGCGCTCCTTCCTGGTCGAGCCGTTCAAGATCCCTTCCGGTTCGATGCTGCCTACGCTGGAGATCGGCGACTTCATCCTGGTCAACAAGTTCGACTATGGCATCCGGCTGCCCATCCTCAACGTCAAGGTGTTCGAGGTCGGTGAGCCCAAGCGGGGCGACGTGATGGTCTTCCGCTATCCCAAGGACCCGACGCTGGATTACATCAAGCGGGTCGTGGGGCTACCCGGCGATACGGTCGAGTACATCGACAAGCGGCTCATCATCAACGGCCAGCCGGTGGCGATGGAGCCGGCCGGCAGCTATGAGTATGTTGCGGGAGGGCTCAACTATGTACGTGCCCAAACCTATTGGGAGCAGCTTGGCGATCACCGCCACACCACCATGGTGATCCCTGACCTGCCACCGGTGATCCTCTACCAGGTCGAGGGCGCCTTCCCATACCGAGAGAACTGCGCCTACCATGAACGGGGCTTCCGCTGCCGGGTGCCGGAGGGGCACTATTTCATGCTGGGTGACAACCGCGACGCCAGCAACGATTCGCGCTACTGGGGGTTCGTGCCGGATCGCAACATCGTCGGTCGGGCCTTCCTCATCTGGATGAACTTCGGCGACCTGTCGCGAATCGGGCGGTTGATCGAGTAGGCAGAGGGCAGAGATGAAACGCAAGCAACTGGGGCTGACCTTCGGTGGTCTCCTGTTCTTTCTGATCTTGCTGGGTTTTTTCGGCTACACCGCCGCGCGGCTGCTGCCGGTCTATTTGGACTACTGGGCAGTGAAGAAGGCCTTGGTTGACATGGCCAACGATCCACAACTGGAAGGCGGAAGTCTCTCCGCCTATCGGGATGCCTTTGCCAAGCGCCTGTATGTCAGCAACATCACCGATGTCGAGCGCAAGGACTTGGAGATGGAGCGGGTCAAGGACGGCGTCGTGCTGAGGGCTGCCTGGACCGTGCGCAAGCCGTTCATTGGCCCGGTCAACCTGTGTCTGGACTTCAAGATCGACAGCGAAGTGCCGAGACGATGACCCTGGAGACCGCGGCTGCGGGGCTGCATCGTCTACAGGCACGGCTGGGCTACCGCTACGCCCGGCCGGAGCTGCTGCAGCAGGCGCTCACCCACCGCAGCTTTTCCGCCCAGCATAACGAGCGTCTCGAATTTTTGGGCGATGGCGTACTCAACTGCGTGGTGGGGCATCTGCTCTACATGCGCTTTCCACAGCTACCGGAGGGGCGGCTGTCGAGGCTGCGGGCCAATTTGGTCAATCAGCAGTCCTTGCACGAGATCGCCTTGGCGATCGGTCTGGGTGAGCACCTGCGCCTGGGCGAAGGCGAGGTGAAGAGCGGCGGGCGCGAGCGCCCCTCCATCTTGGCCGATGCTCTGGAGGCGTTGTTCGGCGCGGCCTTCCTGGACGGCGGCTATGCTGCGGCCGAGCAGGTGATCACGGGGCTGTTCGCCGACAAGATCGCCGGTATAGACCCCAGCGTGCAGGGCAAAGATGCCAAGACGCGCCTGCAGGAATGGTTGCAGTCACGCCGTTATGGCCTGCCGAACTACCACTTGCTGGGGGCGAGCGGGCAGGCGCATGCACAGACCTTCACCGTCGAGTGTCGCATCGACGCCTTGGGATTTGCGACCCAGGGCAGCGGCAACAGCCGCAAAGCCGCCGAGCAGGCAGCAGCCCAGGCGGCCCTGCAACGGTTGGTGGGCGAGGGTTGACGGATGACAGGTGAGGCAGCGCAGTCCCAGCCCTTCCGCTGCGGTTACATCGCCGTGGTGGGCCGACCCAACGTGGGCAAGTCCACCCTGGTCAATGCCCTGGTGGGGGCCAAGGTGAGCATCGTCTCGGACAAGCCGCAGACCACGCGCCACCGCATCCACGGCATCCACACCGAGGCGGACGCGCAATACATCTTCGTCGACACGCCGGGTTTCCAGACCCGCTACCGCAATGCGCTCAACCAGGCCATGAACCGCACGGTTCAGGCGGTCCTGGCCGATGTCGACGTCGTCCTGTTCGTTGTCGAGGCCGGTCGCTTCACCGAGGCGGACCGTCGCGTGCTCGATCTGTTGCCGGTGGGAAAGCCGGTCATCTTGGTGGCCAACAAGGTCGATCGGGTCAAGGACAGGGCGGGTCTACTGCCCTGGCTCAAGGAGATGGCGGGCCTACGCGACTTTGCCGAGCTCGTGCCGCTCTCCGCTTTGAAAAGTAAGGATCCGCCGCGGCTACTGGCCATCCTCAAGCCCTATCTGCCAGAGTCACCCCCCCTGTTCGAGGCCGATCAGTTCACCGACAAGAGCGAACGCTTCCTCGCCGCCGAGATCTTGCGCGAGAAGATCTTTCGCTTCACAGGCGATGAGATCCCCTACGGGGTCAATGTCACTGTCGAGCGCTTCGCCGAGGAAGACAGCGGCTTGAGACGCATCGAGGTCGTCATCTGGGTGGATCGCGAATCGCACCGGCCCATCCTGCTCGGCCAAGGCGGCGAGCGAATGAAGCGCATCGCCACCGAGGCGCGACTGGAGATGGAACGGCTGTTCGATGCCCGTATCTTTCTGCAATGCTGGGTCAAGGTCAAGCAGGGTTGGGCGGACAATGCGGCGCTGCTGCGGTCGCTGGGGTATGAAGGGTGAGGCGTGAAGGGTGAGGGGCGTCAACAACGAGCCGGCCTATGTCCTGCACAGCCATCCCTGGAAGGAGTCCAGCCTAGTCATCGAGGCCTTCACGCGCGGACATGGCCGCATCGGGCTGGTGGCCCGGGGGGCGCGGCGCGTGCACAGCACCCTGCGCTCCCGGCTGCTTGCGTTCCAGCCGCTGGCGCTGTCCTGGTTCGGCAAGGGCGGGCTGAAGACCCTGCATGCCGCCGAATGGCTGGGCGGTCGCCTAGACTTGAGCGGGCGGGCACTCATCTGCGGCTTCTACTTGAACGAGCTGATCCTCAAGCTGCTCGCACCGGAAGACCCGCACGAGGCCCTTTTCACCCGCTACGAGGAGGCGCTCCTGGCCCTGTCCGGCAAGGGCGATCCACAGCCGGTGTTACGCCGTTTCGAACTGGCGCTTCTGTCCGAACTCGGATATACCCAGACCCTGGATCGCACCGCCGAGGGCGAGGCGGTGCAGGCTGGGGTGCAGTACGGCTATGTCTTCGGCCAGGGACTCGTGGCCGCGAACGGCCAGGAACCGAGCTTCAGCGGCAAGGCCTTGCTTGACATGGCGGCCGGCGACTACAGCGATCCACGCACCTTGGCGGAAAGTAAGCAGCTCATGCGTATCCTCATCAATCACTATTTGGGGGACAAGCCGCTGCACACCCGCCAGCTCTTGCGAGATTTGCAGGCCCTGTAGCAACTCTAGGGCGACACTCGTAAACAATTATTCATCGACGAAGGTGAGAAAAATGTCCCAAACCGTGACGATTGGATTGGTCTCTATCAGCGACCGCGCTTCGAGTGGCATATATCAGGACCAGGGCATTCCGGCCCTCAGGGCATGGCTCGATGCCGCCCTGATCAACCCCATCCGCTACGTCGAGAGGTTGATCCCGGACGAGCAGCCACTGATCGAGGCCACACTCAAGTGCCTTGCCGATGACGAGGGCTGTTGCCTGGTGCTGACCACCGGCGGCACAGGACCCGCCCCGCGCGACGTCACTCCAGAGGCGACCCTGGCGGTGGCCGACAAGGTCCTCCCGGGTTTTGGCGAGGCGATGCGGGCGGTAAGTCTGAAATACGTGCCGACGGCCATCCTCTCGCGCCAGGTCGGGGTCACCCGCGGCAGCTGCCTGATCCTCAACTTACCCGGCCAGCCGAAGGCGATCCGCGAGACCCTGGACGGCGTCTTTGCCGCCGTGCCCTATTGCGTGGATTTGATCGGCGGGCCCTACCTCGAGACCCGCCCGGAGGTCGTTCAGGCCTTCCGGCCTAAGTCGGCGCAGCGGCCGCCGGCAGCGTCAGTCGAATGAGGCTAGGTTGGTCCCTGCCAGTAGGTCGAGCCGGTTGACCAGGGGCTGGCTGGCGGCCAGGAAGCGGCTGCGCTCTCGCCCATCGAGCGCGAAGGCGATGGGCAGGTTGAGCGACTGGGGATCCTTTTGCACGCCGGCTACGCGGAATTCGTAGTGTAGGTGCGGGCCAGTGGCGAGGCCGGTGGCGCCGACATAGCCGATGATGTCCCCTTGTTTGACCCGCGCGCCCTTGCGAAGTCCAGGCGAAAAACGCGACAGATGGGCGTAGGCGCTGCTGTAGGGCTTGTGGTGTTCGAGGATCACGATGTTGCCGTAGCCGTTCTGCCAGCCGGCGAAAGAGACCACGGCGTCGGCCACCGCACGCACCGGTGTGCCGGTGGGGGCGGCGTAATCGATGCCACGGTGCGCTCGCCACTGCTGCAGTACGGGGTGGAAGCGGGCGCTGGTGAAACCGGAGGAGATGCGCGAGAAGGGTAACGGAGACTTGAGGAAGGCGCGCTTGAGGCTCTGTCCCTGCGGCGTGAAATAGCCGTCGCGGCCGCTGCTGTCGCGGTAATAGACCGCCCGATGCGCTTTGCCCTGATTGACGAATTCAGCGGACAACAGGCGTCCGGTCTTGATGAGATTACCGTTGTGGTAGAAGGCCTCGTAGACCACGGAGAAGCGGTCGCCGCGGCGCAGATCACGGTGAAAGTCGATTTCACCCGAGAAGACCTCGGCCATTTGCGAGGCAATGGAATCCGGGATGTCGGCCGCGTCGGTGGCAGCGAAAAGGGAGGAGCGGATCTCGCCGGAGCGCATGATGGGCCTAGCCTCCAGGGCCACCTGCGCCTCCGTGACCACGAAACTCTCCTCGCTGCGGTTCAGTGTCACAAGCTGGTCTTCACTGGCCAGGTAGCGCAGGAATAGCAAGCGGCCGGAGGCTGTGACGCGGGCGAGGACAGTGCGCCCGGCGGCGAGCCGCTGCAGGGCGGCGGATTGCCGGCCGGCGGCGATGATCTTGGCCTTTTCCTCGGCCGCAACACCGAGCCGGTCGAGCAGGGAGGCGAGGGTGTCGCCGCGCAGGATGCGTTCCTCGGTCCAGAAATCGAAGCTGTCGGCATCGGCGACGTCGGTCGTCCGCGGCTCAGGCAGGACAACGGGCTCTACCACGACCTGGGTCGGCACCGGGTCGGTGATCGTGTCGGGGGCAATACCGAAGGCGGCCATGACGCCAAACAGGGGCAGGGCGGCGAGCAAGGGCAGCCAGCGAGGGTGACGCGCGGAGGGACGATAGACCTGTAGCATGCGTTTCATTGGGCTCTCCCTGTGGCGGATCAGGCGGGATAGTATCAAACAAAACAATTTGTTGTGAACCTATATGCGGTTTCGGCCGTTTGCTTCAAAACTTGAGGGTGAGCGCCCTAGGGATGAACCCGTACGCTCAGCCCAAGGGGTTCGATGCGCGCGGCGAGCGCCTCAAGCCAAGATTCCGCTAGGCGGGTCAGGCGCGGCGCCTCGGGCTGCAGTGAGGGGCGAGCCAGTCCGTAGAGCAGCACCCCTTTGAGCGGCACACCCTCGGCCATGGCCCGCGCAAGCAGGTCCAGATAGGCCTGCACCTCGTGCGCCTCGGGCGCTGCGCCGTCCAGGCCAAAGACGCAGGTCTGCACCCAGGTGGGACACAGCCCGGCGCAGATCTTCAGACGCCGGTAGTGATGCTCGGGGTCGGTGCGGGTGTCGTTGACCTGACGCATACCGGCGCGAGTGGCACGGTCCAACTTGAACCAGACCTCGCCGTCGAGCCCGGCCATGGCGCGCACACCGGCCTGCACCCGCGGGCGGTCGAGCTGGCTGCCATTGGTGATCAAGACCACCTTGACCCGGCCGGCGAGGCCGAAGTCCGCCAGGATGTCGCCGATGAGCGAAACCACTCGGGGGAATTCCGGTGCCGTGGTGGGTTCGCCATTGCCGGACAGGGCCACGTCGTTGAGCCGCCGCATGCCTTGGGGCACGTGTTGCGCGAGAAAGTCGCCGTGCACGATCTCGGTCAACATCTGCCGTAGCTCCCGCTCTAGCACGTCGAGGGCGATTGGCGGCGGCGCCCCGCGTTTGAGGTTGGGGACCTGGCAATAGATGCAGCGCCAGTTGCAGGCGTTGTTGGGGTTGAGATTGACCCCGACGGACACGCCCTGGCTGCGCCGCGACACGACCGGATAGACGTAGGTCATGCCGGCAGCGTCGCGCGCATGGTCGTTGATGCTAAGCTGCGTCACCTTTGCATTCTGACACAGCTCGACGGCCCACGTTGATGATGGAGGACTTCGCCCAGCGCCTGATCGCATGGCAGCGTCGGCACGGCCGCCACGCTCTACCCTGGCAACAGGATAGAGACCCTTACCGCATTTGGGTCTCGGAGGTCATGTTGCAGCAGACTCGAGTGGAGACGGTGATCCCCTACTACCGCCGTTTTCTCGAACGCTTTCCGGACGTCGCGAGCCTAGCGCGAGCGACCCTCGATGCGGTGCTGACCCTATGGAGCGGGCTCGGCTACTACGCCCGCGCCCGCCATCTACATGCGGCCGCCCGCCTCATCGTGAACGAGCATAGTGGGCGCTTTCCCCGGGATTTCGCGGCAATCGCCGCGCTGCCGGGGGTGGGACGCTCCACCGCCGCCGCCATCGCCGTCTTCGCCTATGGCGAGCGCCAGGCCATCCTCGATGGTAACGTCCGGCGCGTGCTTTGCCGCGTCTTCGGCGTCGAGGGCTGGCCTGGTGAGCCGGTGGTGACAACCCGGCTGTGGCGGCTGGCGGAATCGCTGCTACCGCTGCAGGATCTGCCGGTCTACACCCAAGGGTTGATGGACCTGGGCGCCCTGATATGCACGCGCGCGCGGCCGCACTGTGATCTGTGCCCCATGACCGAGTGCATTGCACGTGTTACTGGGCGACAGAAGGAGTTACCCACGCCGCGCCCGCGCCGGGACCTGCCTGAGCGCCACAAGGCGGTTTTGCTGCTGTGGCATGCCGGCGAGATCCTGCTCGAGCGGCGCCCTCCCACAGGCGTCTGGGGGGGGCTGTGGGGCTTGCCGGAATGCGAGGTCGAAGCGGGCCCGGTCGAGGCAGCGCAGGCGCTGGGCTGTCAGGTCGAGCGCGTCGAGGGGCTGCCGCGCCTGACCCACGACTTCACGCATTTCAGGCTGGTCATGCAACCCTGGCTCGTGCTCGTGAACCGCCCTTCGCGCCTTGCCGAGGCGGACGGGAGACGATGGCTGTCGCTGGATGCGGCGCTCGACACCGCCCTGCCGGCGCCCGTGCGCCGCCTGCTTTCAGTTCTGGTGCCCGGGGAGATACAGCCGTGAAGCGGCATCCGCCCGAGACCGCCGCGCAGCACCTGACCGCCGCCGTCGCCCGCGCACAGCCGCAGGAGCTGGCCGGCGAGGTGCGCGCGCGGCTCACCGAGCACGAGCTGGAGGATACCGAGATCGTCTGCGTGACCGACGCGGAGGGGCGTCTGCTCGGCCTATTGACCTTTGCCGATCTGCTGCGCCTGCCGGCCGACGCGGCCATCGAGCCGGTCATGCGCCGGGCCCCACCCGCCGTCCAGGCCCATGAGGATCAGGAGAGGGTGGCCTCGATCGCCCTGCACTATGGGCTCAACAGCGTGCCGGTGGTGGATGCCGGCCGGCGCCTGCTGGGCGTGGTGCCGGCGCGGGCGCTGATGACCATCCTGCGGCGCGAGCACATCGAGGATCTCCACCGCCTGGCCGGTATCCGGCGCGAGACCAGTGTGGCGCGCCGGGCGCTGGACGCGCCGCCACTGCGGCGGGCACGCGACCGGCTGCCCTGGCTGATCCTGGGACTTATCGGCAGCGCCCTGGCCACCTTCGTCATGAGCCGCTTCGAGGCGGCGCTCAATGCCCAGCTCGCCCTGGCCTTCTTCGTGCCCGGCCTGGTCTATCTGGCCGACGCCATCGGCACCCAGACCGAGGCGGTGGCGGTGCGCGGCCTGTCCCTGGCCCATGTCGGTCTGGGGCGGCTGTTGGGCGGCGAGCTGCGAACGGGGCTCATCATCGGGCTGGTCTTGGCCGGTCTCACCCTGCCCGGAGTCTGGCTCGCCTTTGGCGAGCTGCGCCTGGCGGTGGCGGTGGCCGGGGCCCTGCTGGTGGCGGGCGGGCTCGCCAGCACGGTGGGGCTGCTGTTACCCTGGCTGCTCGCACGCCTGAAGCGCGACCCGGCCTTCGGCAGCGGTCCGCTCGCCACGGTGATTCAGGACGTTTTAACCTTGCTGACCTATTTCGGCTTCGTCAGTGTGCTTTACTGAGAGCATGCTGGTCTGGCTCGAATTCGCCCTCTGCCTGCTCCTGATCATTGTGGCCGGTTACCGGCTATCCCTCTACGGCGACATGATCGCCGAAAAGCTGGGACTGACGCGGACTTGGGTGGGCGTGGTGATGGTCGCCACGGTCACCTCGCTGCCGGAGCTGGTCTGCGGGCTGAGCTCAGTCACGTTGGCCCACACGCCGGACATCGCCCTGGGCGACATCCTCGGGGCCTGCGTGTTCAACCTCATGCTGATCGTGGTCCTGGATTTCCTGCACCGTCAGGCATCTGTTTATACCAGCGCGCAGGTGGGTCATACGCTGTCGGCCGGTTTCGGCGTCATCTTGATCGGTTTCGTCGGCATCAACCTCCTGCTGGCCAGCAACGGTTCGCTTCCGACCCTAGGGCATGTCGGTCTCAACACCCCTGTCATCCTGTTGCTCTACGCCTTGGCCATGCGCACGATCTACCGCTATGAGCAGATGCGCGAACTGCCCACAGCAGAGGTGGCACCTGAGCGCTATGCCAGGACCACGCTGCGCCAGGCGACCATCGGCTACTTGGTCGCCGCCGGGGCAGTCGTGGCGGCAGGTATCTGGCTGCCTGTCGTAGCCAAGGCGCTCGCCTTACAGAATGGTCTGGCCGAGAGTTTCGTCGGCACCTTGTTCGTGGCGGCGGTCACCTCGGCTCCCGAGGCGGTGGTGTCGATCGCCGCAGTACGCCTGGGGGCGCTGGACATGGCCCTGGGCAACCTGTTCGGCAGCAATCTCTTCAACATCGCCATCCTTGCGCTGGACGACCTCGCCTACACGCCGGGACCGTTGCTCGCAGCCGTCGACCCCGCCCACGCGCTATCCGCGCTGTCCGCCATGGTCATGAGCGGCATCGCCATCATCGGCCTGTTCTACCGGGCACGGGGCCGAGTCTTGCGCAGCGTGGGTTGGGCGAGCTTGTTCCTGCTCGCCGTCTATCTGTTCAACGGCTACGCGCTCTACCTGTATGCGCACTGACAGCGGTCGCTGGCACGAGGATGCTGCCACCAAGGTGGCGGAGTATTTGCAGGTCGAGATCGGGCGCGGTCTTAGCGCGCTAGAAGCCAGCCAGCGACTCAACCGACATGGCCTCAACCAATTGCCCGAGGGACGAAGACGAGGGCCTTTGGCAATGTTCTTTGATCAGTTCAGGGACTTCATGATCCTGGTGCTGATCGCCGCGGCCTTCATCTCCGGTCTGCTCGGCGATGCCACCGACAGCATCGTCATTTTGGTCATCGTCCTGCTCAACGCGGTGATCGGCTTCGTGCAGGAGTATCGCGCCGACCGTGCGCTGGCGGCGTTGCAACGACTGTCTAGCCCGCACGCCCGCGTGTTGCGGGACGGGCACTGGTATCGACTGTCGGCCCAGGACCTGGTGCCAGGCGACGTGGTGGCATTGGAGGCAGGAAACAAGGTGCCGGCCGACTTGCGTCTGACCGAGGCGGCGGCGCTGCGTGTAGATGAAGCCGCGCTCACCGGGGAGTCGCAGCCGGTGGACAAACATCCCGAGCTCACCCTGCCAGCCGCCACCCCATTGGCCGAGCGTCTGAACATGGCCTACAGCGGTACGCTGGTGGTGCACGGCCGCGGCCAGGGTGTGGTAGTGGGCACCGGGGCGGACACCGAGCTGGGGCGCATTGCCGACCAGCTGGCTGGGCAAGAATTGGCGCAAACCCCGCTGCAGAAGCGGCTGGCGCATTTCGGCCAGCGGCTGGCCTGGGCCGTGCTGGCGATCTGCGCCATCGTCTTTCTCGCCGGGGTGTTGCGCGGCGAGGACCTCACGCTGATGTTCCTCACCGCCGTGAGCCTGGCCGTGGCGGCTATCCCCGAGGCCCTGCCGGCGGTGGTGACCATTGCGCTCGCCGTAGGGGCGCGCCGCATGGTCAGGCATCACGCCCTGATCCGGCGCCTGCCGGCGGTGGAGACGCTCGGCTCGGTTACCTTCATCTGCTCGGACAAGACTGGGACGCTGACCCAGAACCGCATGAAGGTGGCGCGGGTGTGGTGGCCGGCCAGCTTGGACGAGGCCTCGTTCTGGCGAGCGCTGGCGCTGAACAACGACTGTACCTACAACGAACGCGGCCTGCCCCAGGGGGATCCGACCGAGATCGCACTGGCCCAGGCAGCCGCCGAGGCCGGCTATGACAAGCGCCGCCTGGAGGCGGAATATCCGCGCCTGGCGGAGTTGCCCTTCGACGCCGAGCGCAGGCGGATGAGTACGATACACGGCCTCTACCGGCTGACCTCGCCCGCCCCGGGCGGCGAGCCGCAGCCGGGGCAGGAGACGCTGCTGGTCCTGGTCAAGGGCGCGCCCGAGGCGATCCTGCCGCGCTGCCGTAACTTGTCGGCGCCCGTCCACAAGGAGATCGAGGCCATGGCCGCGGCTGGGCTCAGGGTGATGGCCTTCGCATGGCGCCGGCTGGCCGGGTTACCGAAGAAGCCCGATCCGGAGGTCATCGAGGACGGCCTCACTCTGCTGGGGCTGGCCGGCCTCATGGACCCGCCGCGGCCAGAGGCTAAGCGCGCCGTGGAGGAGTGCCGTGCGGCCGGCATCACGCCGGTGATGATCACCGGTGACCACCCGGCCACGGCGGCGGCCATCGCGCGGGAGCTCAAGATCCTTGATGCGGGTGGATTGGTCCTCACCGGCCAGGAATTGGACCGACTCAGCGATGAGGAGCTGGGGGCGCGGGTGCAGCGCACCCAGGTCTACGCCCGTGTCGACCCGACCCAGAAGATCCGCATCGTCGAGGCCCTGCAGCGCAAGGGCGAACTCGTGGCGATGACCGGTGATGGCGTGAACGACGCCCCGGCACTCAAGCGCGCCGACATCGGAGTGGCCATGGGCCGCCAGGGTACCGATGTCGCGCGCGAGGCGGCCAGCCTGGTGCTGCTCGACGACAACTTCGCTAGCATCGTACGTGCCGTCAAAGAGGGCAGGCGCATCTACAACAATATCCGCAAGTTCGTGAAATACACCATGACCAGCAACTCGGGGGAGATCTGGACCATCTTCCTCGCCCCGTTTATGGGTATGCCCATCCCCTTGCTGCCCATCCATATCCTGTGGATCAACCTGGTCACCGATGGGCTGCCGGGATTGGCCCTGGCGGTGGAACCGGCTGAGAAAGACGTCATGCAGAGGCCGCCACGCCAACCGCGCGAGAGCCTGTTCGCGCACGGCATGTGGCAGCACATCGTCTGGGTCGGCCTGCTGATGGGTGGGGTGTGCTTGCTCACCCAGGCCTGGGCCCTTGGGCAAGACAGCAGCCATTGGCAGAGCATGGTATTCACCGTGCTGACCCTCTCACAGATGGGCCATGCCCTGGCAGTGCGTTCGGAACGGCAATCGCTCTACCGGCTGGGATTTACGAGCAATCCGTCGTTGCTGGGCGCCGTGCTGCTGACCTTCGCCCTGCAGATGGCGGTGCTCTATGTCCCCCTGTTCAACGAATGGTTCAAGACCCAACCCCTCAGCCTCAGCGAGCTCGTCTTCTGCCTGGTGATGTCGAGCGTGGTCTTCTTCGCCGTCGAGTTGGAGAAACTGCTCATTCGCAAGGGCCGACTCTACGGCGTGCCGGCCGAACGACATTGAGGGCGCGTGGGCGCATCAGTGCAGCACGCGCGGCATGGACAAGACGAACTCGGGGATCTCCACGTCGAACTGGTGGCCGTCCTCGGCGACCATCTGATAGCTGCCGCGCATGGTGCCGACTGGCGTGGCGATGGCCGTGCCGCTGGTGTATTCGAAACGCTCACCGGGCTTGAGCAGGGGTTGCTCGCCCACCACACCGAGTCCGCGCACCTCCTGGACCACGTGGTTGGCGTCGGTGATGATCCAGTGGCGCGAGATCAGTTGGGCGGCCACCTCGCCGGTGTTGACGATGGTGATGGTGTAGGCGAACACGTAGCGGCCGGCCGCCTCGTCCGATTGATCCGGTACGAAGACCACCCGGGGCGTGATCTGGATGCTGTATTTGTTGCTGCTCGGCATGGTCCGCCATTGCACCGCAAAAGCGCCGCTCTGTCCAGCCTGCGGGCGAACGGTTAGAATCAAGGTTTTGCCAGCCAGGAACGAGATCATGCCGCAATACCGCATCGCCCCCTCCATCCTGTCGGCCAATTTCGCCAAGCTGGGCGAGGAGGTCGACAACGTCATCAAAGCCGGTGCCGACATCGTGCATTTCGACGTGATGGACAACCACTACGTGCCGAACCTCACCATCGGCCCGCTGGTGTGTGAGGCCCTGCGCAAACACGGCGTGACCGCGCCGATCGACGTGCACCTCATGGTCAAACCCGTGGACCGGATCATCCCCGACTTCGCCAAGGCCGGCGCGACCTATATCACCTTTCACCCCGAGGCCTCAGAGCACATCGACCGCACCATCGGCCTCATCCGCGACAACGGCTGCAAACCAGGCCTGGTGTTCAACCCTGCCACGCCGTTGGATGTCCTCGAATGGGTCTTGGAGAAGCTCGACATGGTCCTGCTCATGAGCGTCAACCCTGGCTTCGGCGGCCAGAAGTTCATCCCCTATGTGCTGGAGAAGGCCCGCCGCGTGCGCAAGATGATCGACGAGCGGGGACTCAACGTGAGCCTGGAGATCGACGGCGGGGTAGGGCCAGCCAACATCGCCGAGGTGGCGCGTGCCGGTGTGGACACCTTCGTCGCCGGCTCGGCCATCTTTGGCGCCGGCAAGGATTCGGATCCGCACCGCTACGACAGCGTCATCGCCGCCATGCGGGCCGAGCTGGCCAAGGTTTGAACGCCAGGGGGCCAAACCGCTGCCCGGCCCGGCCGGTCCAGACGCCTTGGCCTCCGCAACGCCAACTCGCATGCCCAAGCTGACCTCTCCTCTGCCCGTCAAGGCGGTCGTCATCGATCTGGACGGCACCCTGCTCGACACCGCTGCCGATCTGGCCGATGCGGCGGCCGCCATGGCCGCCGAACTCGGGATACCGGTGGTGGATGAGGCACGGCTTAAGACCTACATCGGCAATGGGGTCTCACGGCTGGTCAAACGAGTGCTCACCGGCGAGATGGAGGCCGAGCCGCCGCGTGAGCTGTTCGAGCGTGCGCTGCCGGTGTTCGAAAAGTATTACGCACAATGGGTCTCGCGCAAAAGCCGCCCTTTTCCCGGCGTGATCGAGGGGCTCAACGCCTTCAAGTCCAAAGGGCTACACATCGCTTGCATTACCAACAAGGCGATGCGTTTTACCGAGCCGTTGCTGAAGGATACGGGGCTATACGACTATTTCGAGCTGATCCTGGCCGGTGACAGCCTGCCGGAGAAAAAGCCATCGCCGCTGCCGCTCAGGCACGCCTGTCGCGTCTTCGGGATTGCCCCGGCCGAGCTGCTGCTGATCGGCGACTCGCTCAACGATACGCAGGCCGCGCGCGCCGCCGGCTGCCCCGTCTTCTGCGTACCCTATGGCTACAACCGGGGCCAGCCGGTCGAGACGCTCGACCTCGACGCGGTGGTGCCCTCGCTGGCCGAGGCCGCCAAGCTCGTGGTGGCAAAGGGTTGATGACCGAAGACCAGTTCAACGAGCTCGCCCGCCAGGGCTACAATCGCATCCCGGTGTTCCGGCAGTTGCCGGCCGACTTGGACACCGCGCTTGCCCTCTACCTCAAGCTCGCCAACCAGCCCTACACCTATCTGCTCGAGTCCGTCGTTGGCGGCGAGCGTTTTGGGCGCTATTCCTTCATCGGGCTGCCTGCGCGCACCGTGCTGCGGGTGCACGGCCACTTCGTCAGCGTGGAGTCAAACGGCGTGCCGGTCGAACAGGGCGACGAGGCCGATCCGCTCGCCTTCATCGAGACCTATCTCAAACGTTTCAAGGCCGCGCCGTTGCCGGGACTGCCGCGCTTTCCCGGCGGGCTGGCCGGCTATTTCGGCTATGACACGGTGCGCTACATCGAACGCCGCCTGGCGCAAACCGTCAAGCCCGATCCCATCGGCACGCCGGACATCCTACTCATGCTGTCGGACGAACTGGCCGTGGTCGATAACCTGTCGGGGCGGCTCACCCTGATCGTCTATGCCGATCCGATCGAGCCGGATGCCTATGCCAGCGCCCAAGCACGGCTGTCCGAGCTGGCGCGCCAATTGGCGAAACCGGTGCATGCCCCCGTGGCGGAGCGTTCGGTCTACACCGAGCCGGTCTCCGAGTTCGGTGAGGCGGACTTCAAGGCGGCGGTTACACGCGCCAAGCGTTACATCTATGAGGGCGACATCATGCAGGTGGTGCTCTCGCAGCGCATGCGCCGCCCCTTTCGCGCCCATCCGCTCGGCCTCTATCGGGCGCTACGCAGCCTCAACCCCTCGCCCTATATGTTCTACTTCGACCTGGGCAACTTCCACGTGGTTGGGGCTTCCCCCGAGATCCTCGTGCGTCTGGAGGGGCAGGGCGGGGATGGAATCGTCACGGTGCGTCCCATCGCCGGTACCCGCCCGCGCGGCGCCACCCGTGAGGAGGACCTGCGGCTCGAGGCAGAACTGCTCGCCGATCCCAAGGAGCGCGCCGAGCACGTGCAGCTCATGGACCTGGGCCGCAACGACGTGGGTCGCGTCGCCCAGATCGGCAGCGTGCGGGTGACCGAGAACATGGTGGTGGAGCGTTACTCGCACGTCATGCACATCGTCTCCAACGTCGAGGGCCGGCTCAAGCCAGGGCTCACCGCCATGGATGTGCTACGCGCCACGTTTCCGGCCGGCACTGTCTCGGGCGCGCCCAAGATCCGCGCCATGGAGATCATCGACGAGCTGGAGCCCGTCAAGCGTGGGGTCTATGCCGGTGCCGTCGGCTACCTGGGTTTCAACGGCGACATGGACTTGGCCATCGCCATCCGCACCGCCGTCGTCAAGGATGGAGTGCTCTATGTCCAGGCCGGTGCCGGCGTCGTCGCCGACAGCGTGCCAGAGAACGAGTGGCGTGAGACCTGCAACAAGGCGCAGGCGGTCATACACGCGGCTGAAATGGCTCTGTCGGTAGACTGAAGGAGGATGTCCATGCTCCTGATGATCGACAACTACGACAGCTTCACCTACAACCTCGTGCAGTATTTCGGTGAGCTGGGTGAGTCGGTGGTCGTGCGCCGCAACGACGAGATCGACCTGGCTGGGGTGGAACGTCTGGCCCCCGAACGCATCGTCATCTCGCCCGGCCCCTGCACCCCCAACGAGGCCGGCATCTCGGTGCCGCTGATCAAGGCCTATGCAGGCCGGGTGCCCATCCTCGGCGTATGCCTGGGACACCAGGCGATCGGCCAAGCCTTCGGCGGCCGGATCATGCACGCGAAACAGCTCATGCATGGCAAGACTTCCCCCATCTTCCACGCCAATGTCGGTGTCTTCCGCGGGCTGCCCAGCCCCTTTACCGCCACGCGTTACCACTCACTCGTCATCGAGCGTGAGAGCCTGCCCGACTGCCTTGAGATCACGGCCTGGACCGAGGACGGGGAGATCATGGGCGTGCGCCACAAGACGTTCCCGGTGGAGGGGGTGCAGTTTCATCCGGAGTCCATCCTCACCGAGCACGGCCACGATCTGTTGCGTAATTTTCTGGAGAGTTCGCCATGACCCCACAGGAGGCCCTTAAACGGCTCATCGAGCACCGCGAGATCTTCCACGAGGAGATGCTTTCCCTCATGCGCCAGATCATGCGCGGCGAAGTGAGCCCGGTGATGATCGCCGCCATCCTCGTTGGACTGCGCGTGAAGAAGGAGACCGTCGGCGAGATCGCCGCCGCCGCCCAGGTCATGCGCGAGTTCGCCACCCGCGTCGAGGTGCGCGACACGACCCACTTGGTCGATACCTGCGGCACCGGTGGTGACGCTGCGCACACCTTCAACATCTCCACCGCCGCCGCCTTCGTCGCCGCCGCCGCCGGCGCCAAGGTGGCCAAGCACGGGGGACGCTCGGTCTCCTCCAAGTCAGGCAGTGCCGACGTGCTCGAGGCCTTGGGGGTCAATATCAACCTCACGCCCGAGCAGGTCGCGCGAGCGATCGACACGGTCGGGGTGGGGTTCATGTTCGCCCCCAACTTCCATGCCGCCATGAAGCACGCCGCACCGGTGCGCCGGGAGTTGGGTGTGCGCACGATCTTCAACATCCTCGGGCCGCTGACCAACCCGGCTGGCGCCCCCAATCAGGTGATGGGTGTGTTCCACCCCGAGCTGACCGGCATCCAGGCGCACGTGCTGCAGCGGCTGGGTAGCCAGCGTGCCCTCATCGTCCATGGGCGCGAAGGCCTAGACGAGCTGTCGATCTCTGGTGAGACCCTGGTGGCGGAGCTGCGTGACGGCGAGGTGCGCGAATATGTCGTCCACCCTGAGCAGTTTGGACTACCCACGCACGACATCCGCACGCTGCAGGTCGACAGCGTGGAAGAATCGCGCGATCGTGTCCTCAAGGCGCTCGACAACGAACCCGGCGCCGAGCGCGACATCGTCGCCCTGAATGCCGGCGCCGCCATCTACGTCGCGGGGCTCACCGACAGCCTGGCCGACGGTGTCGAGCGTGCCCGCGAGGTCATGGCCACGGGCGAGCCGCGGCGCCGCCTGGAGACGCTCGTCGCCTTCGGGCAAAACTGAGTCGGATCTCTAGCAAAAAGACCCCAGTATCTGTATAATTCCGTGCTTTTCTCCGGCCTGGCCGGACTGGGGCGCAGCGGCGACGGAGATAGCTCCGGATGCCCTGCGGGTTGTGCTGTTGTGGATCGTCGTCCGGCCCCGACGCCGGCGCGGTCCAATGGATTGGGGGGGCGCGCCGTGGAAGGCCTACACCTGACCGCTGATCTGTATCAGTGCAACTGCAGCCGCGAGCTGCTCATCGACGCCGAGCGACTGGCCGAGCTCTGCCGCCGGCATACCCTAGGGGTGGGGCTCACCCTGGTGGACGAAAAATGGTACACCTTCCCGGATCACCAAGGCGAGCCGGGTGGTGTCACCGGCATGCTGCTGCTGGCCGAGTCGCACCTGGCCGTGCACACTTGGCCGGAGCGCAGCGGCGTCACGCTGGACGTCTATGTCTGCAACTATTCCGCCGACAATTCCGGCAAGGCCGAACGCCTGATGGCCGAACTGCTGGCCGATCTCAAGCCTGGTCGTTCCATCACCAACCGCCTGCAGCGCGGTAGCGTCGACCCCAGCGCCCCGTCCGAGATGGTGCTGGAATATCTCAACGAACACAGCGTCTATGGCTATCGGGCCAGCCAACGCCTGGACACTCGGCGCACCAGCTACCAACTGCTGGAGATGTTCGACACCCCGCAGTTCGGCAAGCTCATGCGTCTGGACGGTCATTTCATGACCGCCGAGCGCGAGGAATTCTTCTATCACGAATGCCTCGTGCATCCAGCCGCCATTGCTCACCCAGCCCCGCGCCGGGCCCTGATCATCGGTGGCGGCGACGGTGGGGCAGCGGAAGAGCTGCTCAAACACCCGAGCATGGAACAGGTGACCATTGCCGAGTTGGACCCCGGCGTAGTCGAAGCCGCGCGCGTATACCTACAGGCCATACACCGCGGTGCCCTCGACGACCCGCGGGTGCGCATCGAGATCGGTGATGGCTTCGCCTTCGTGCGCGACACCGCAGAGCGCTTCGACCTGGTGCTGTTGGACCTGACCGATCCCGAGACGCCGGCCGGCCCGCTCTACACGCCTGAGGCCTTCGCCTCGGTCAAGCGCGTCTTGAACCCCGGTGGTGCCGTTGCCCTGCACATCGGCACGCCCGTGTTCGAACCGGAGCAAGTACGGCGTATTACCGCCGATCTGCGTGCGACCTTCGCCCGGGTCAATTGTTACGGGCTTTACATCCCGCTTTATGGCGCTTATTGGGGTTTGGCGATCGCCTCCGACAGTCTGGATCCCAAGAGCCTCAACCGAGCCACCGTAGCCGACCGGTTGACCGAGCGCGGCATTACGGATCTGCAGTACTACAATGCCGATGTGCACGGTGCGCTGTTCGCCTTGCCGAATTTCTATCGCGAGCTGGTGAAGGCTTAGGGAAGCTCTGCCTAACCCGGCGAGCGGGATTGAGCGCCGCGCGCCCGGAGCGCGAGCCGCGAGACATCACATGGGGTTAGCAACTGTCTTTCGAGTCAAGAGCAATGCAGCGACTCATCCCAGGGTTTGCCGGTTCTAGCGATGGCGTTGAGGAGGGTCAGCAGCTTGCGCATGCACGCGACTCTTGGCGAGAAGCCCCATGGCCTTGGCAAAGTCCCGC
>CALAMX010000201.1 GCA_937925755.1 uncultured Burkholderiales bacterium | reverse complement strand
ACCTCGCCTTTCGCCTGGATGGGCTGGCCCTGCTCTTCGCCCTGTTGATCCTCGGCATCGGGCTCCTCGTCGTCCTCTACGCCCGCTACTACCTGTCCGAGCGTGACAGCATGGGGCGCTTCTACGCCTATCTCATGCTGTTCATGGGGGCCATGCTGGGTATCGTGCTGTCCGAGAACGTGATCCAGCTCCTCATCTTCTGGGAACTCACCAGCTTGGCCTCCTTCCTCCTCATCAGCTACTGGCAGCACCGCGAGGATGCCAGGAACGGCGCGCGCATGGCCCTGGCGGTTACCGGAGCAGGGGGCCTGTGTCTGCTCGCCGGCTTCATTCTGCTTGGCGAGATCGTCGGCAGCTATGAGCTGTCGGCGATCCTGGCGGCGGGTGAGGCGATCCGCGCCCATCCCTGGTACGCGCCGACGCTGATCTTGATCCTGCTCGGGGTATTCACCAAGTCGGCGCAGTTCCCCTTCCACTTTTGGCTGCCGCAGGCCATGGCCGCTCCCACGCCGGTGTCGGCCTATCTGCACTCAGCGACCATGGTCAAGGCGGGGGTCTTCTTGCTGGCGCGACTGTTCCCGGCCCTGTCCGGCACCTGGGAGTGGTCGCATTTCGTGGGCGGCGCAGGGCTGATCACCTTGCTGGTGGGGGCCACCATCGCCCTGTTCAAGCACGATTTGAAGGGTCTGCTCGCCTACTCCACGGTCAGTCATTTGGGGCTCATCACGACCCTGTTCGGCATCGGTACGCCACTGGCGGCGATCGCCGGGGTATTCCACATCATCAACCACGCCACCTTCAAGGCGGGGCTGTTCATGGCCGCCGGCATCATCGATCACGAATGCGGCACGCGTGACATGCGCCGCATCAACGGGCTGTGGCGGTACATGCCCTATACGGGCACCCTGGCCATGGTGGCGGCGGCGGCCATGGCCGGTGTGCCGTTGGTGAACGGCTTCCTATCCAAGGAGATGTTCTTCGCCGAAGCGGTGAGCCTTGCCACGCAGATGCGCTTTGGCTGGCTGTTGCCTTTGGCGGTGACGGTGGCGGGTGTGTTCGCGGTGGCCTATTCGCTGCGCTTCATCCACGACGTCTTTTTCAACGGCGAACCCATCGATCTACCGCGTACCCCGCACGAACCGCCGCGTTGGATGAAGCTGCCGGTGGAGGTCTTGGTGGTGGTCTGCCTGCTGGTGGGCATATTCCCGGCGCTTACGGTGCAACCCATCCTATCGGTTGCTGCTGGCGCCGTGCTGCAGGCCCCCCTGCCGGCGTTCGACCTGGCGATCTGGCATGGTTTCAGCCCCGCCCTGGGGATGAGCGTCGTCGCTCTGGCCGGGGGACTTGCCGTCTATGCCGGCCGCCGCCCGCTCTTCGCTCTGGCCGAACGCTGGGGTGGACGCCTGGAGGCGCAGCGGCTCTACCACGCCGGGCTCGACGCCCTCTTTGCCTCGGCCGGTGCTCTCACCCGGGCGCTCGATGCGGGTTCCTTGCAGCGCCTGGTCCTGCTCTTCATTCTGAGCGCCATCGGATTGGGAATCGCTGGCATGGTCGGCACCGATACGCCGCTGCGCGGCGCGCGGGAGCTGCTGCCGGTCGATGGGGTGAGCCTGCTCGCCGCCCTGGGCCTGATCGCGGCGGCAGCGACCGCCGTCGTGCTGCACCGCCAGCGACTGACGGCACTCATCCTCACCGGTGCGGTGGGCCTGGTGGTGAGTCTCATCTTCGTCAAGTTCTCCGCCCCGGACTTGGCGCTCACCCAGCTCTCGGTCGAGGTGGTCACCGTGATCTTGATGCTCCTCGCCCTGTATTTCTTGCCGCAGACCTCACCGGCCGAGTCCTCGCGCCCACGCCGCGCCCGCGACGGCCTCATCGCCGTGGCGGCTGGGGGTGGGGTAGCGGCGCTGGCCTGGGCCGTGCTCACCCGCCCCTACGAAAGCATCGCCGGGTTCTACCTGGAGCGCAGCCTGCCCGAAGGCGGTGGGCGCAACGTGGTCAACGTGATCCTGGTCGATTTCCGCGGCTTCGACACCCTGGGCGAGATCACCGTGCTGGCCCTGGCAGCACTCGGCATCTACGCCTTGCGGGAGCGGCTCGCATTGCCCGGGCCGACGCAGGACGCACAAGGGCGTCCCTGGAACTGGGATGCCCACCCCGCCATCATGGCCTCGCTCACCCGCCTGCTGCTGCCGCTGGCGCTGCTGACCGCCGTGTTCATCCTGCTGCGCGGGCACAACCTGCCGGGCGGCGGCTTCATTGCCGGGCTGGTCACTGCCGTGGCGCTGATCACGCAATACCTGGCCAACGGTGTGGCCTGGACCCATGCACGCCTGCCGGCCAATTTCCACCCGGTCATCGCAGCTGGGCTGGCGCTGGCGCTCGGCACGGGTCTGGCCAGTTGGGCCTTCGACCACCCCTTTCTCACCTCCACCTTCGGCCATGTCCACTGGCCGGTGGTGGGCAGTATCGAGCTGGCGAGCGCCATGGCCTTCGACCTGGGGGTGTATCTGGTGGTGGTGGGCGCCACCCTGCTCATCTTGGTCTATCTTGGACTGATGCACGGGGCGAGCCACAGCGATTCCCTCGACAGGGAGCGGGGCTGATGGAGGCGCTGCTCGCCTTGGTGATCGGCGTGCTCACCGCGTGTGGTGTCTATCTGACCCTGCGCGGGCGCACCTTCGCGGTGGTCCTGGGTCTAACCTTTCTGTCCTATGCCGTCAACCTGTTCCTTTTCGCCATGGGGCGGTTGGTCATCGGCCGGCCGCCCATCATTGGCGGGGACACCATGAGCTATGCCGATCCCCTGCCGCAGGCCCTGGTGCTCACCGCCATCGTCATCGGCTTTGGTATGACCGCCTACGTCATCATGCTGGCGCTCAAGGCGCGCGCCGAGCTGGGCAATGATCACGTCGACGGGCACGAGTCATCATGAGCCACCTGATCATCGCCCCCGTGCTGCTGCCCCTGCTGGCGGCCATCGTCCTGATCCTGCTGCGCCATTTGGCGCTGCCGCTGCGACGGCTCATCAGCGTGGGCGCGTTGCTGATCGAGCTCGGCCTGGCCATTGGCTTGCTAGTCGCCCTGGCCGATGGCGACATCCGGGTCTATGCCCTGGGTGACTGGCCCGCCCCCTATGGCATCGTCCTGATGGCCGACCGTCTGAGCGCCTGGCTGCTCGTCACCACCGTCCTGCTCGCCCTCTTCGCCCTGCTCGCTGCCCTGCGCAACACCGATGCCGATGGTCGCCACTTCCATGTGCTCTACCAGCTCGAACTCTTTGGCCTGGCCGGTGCCTTCCTCACCGGCGATCTGTTCAACTTGTTCGTCTTCTTCGAGGTCCTGCTGCTCGCCTCCTACGGCCTGCTGCTTCATGGCGGCGGCAGCCTACGCACGCGCGCGGGGCTGCACTATGTCGTATTGAACCTGATCGGCTCCACCCTTTTCCTGTTCGCGGTCGGTACCCTCTATGGTGTGCTAGGCACCCTCAACATGGCCGACCTGGCCCGTGTGGTGGCCGCCACGCCCGTGGACGACGTCGGTGTGGTGCGCGCGGCGGGTCTGTTGCTGTTCGGCGTGTTCGCCCTCAAGGCGGCACTCGTGCCGCTGCACCTTTGGCTGCCAGCCGCCTACGCGCACACCAGCGCACCGGTCGCGGCCCTGTTCGCCATCATGACCAAGGTGGGGGCCTACAGTATCCTGCGCCTCGACACCCTGATCTTCGGCAATGCCGCCGGGCCGCTGGCGGGCCTGCTGGACCCCTGGCTGTTGCCCGTCGGACTGGCGACCTTGGCCGTGGGCACCCTGGGGGCGGTAGCCGCCAACGCCCTGACCCAGCAGATCGCCTATCTCGTCGTCGCTTCGGCCGGTACCCTGGTCAGCGCCTTCGGCCTGGCCAACCCCGAAGGGGTCGCTGCTGGCCTTTATTACTTGCCGCACACCACCTTTGCCGCTGCCGCCGCCTTTCTGCTCACCGCGGCGATCGCCCGGCGCCGCGGCACGCTGGCCGACCGGCTGGACCCAGGGCCCGACCTGCCGGAGAAGGGCCTGGTCGGCGGGTTGTTCTTCGTCATCACCGTGGCGCTTGCCGGCCTGCCGCCGCTGGCCGGTTTCCTGGGCAAGTTCCTACTGTTGCGCGCCGTCCTCGGGCAGCCGGCGCTACCCTGGGTGTTTGCCGTCGTGCTCACTGCGGGCCTGCTCGCCCTGATCGCGCTTGCCCGCAGCGGCAGCCTGCTGTTCTACCGTACCCGGTCGTTCACGCAGGCGGCCGCAGGCGCACCCCTTGCGGTGGCTGCCGAGCTTGCACCCGTGGTCGGTTTGCTTGTGCTGTTGCTGGGGCTTGCCATCGCCGCCGGGCCGGCCGTCGCCTACACCCAGGCGGCTGCCTGGCAGCTTTACGAGCCTGGGCGTTATATCGAGGCCGTCCTGGGCGGGGGAGGGGGGCACTGATGCGGCGCTTGCTTCCCCACCCACTGCTTGCCCCCATACTGGCGCTCATCTGGCTGCTGCTCAACAACAGTGCCGCGCCCGGTCACATTCTGCTGGGGCTGCTGTTGGGTTGGTTCATTCCCTGGTTTACCCTGCGCTTCTGGCCCGAGCGGGTCCGACTGCGCCGGCCGCTCACCCTGCTGCGTTTCATCGCCGTGGTCCTGTACGACATCGTACTGGCCAATCTGATCGTCGCCCGCCGCATCCTGGGCCGGCCCGCCGCCTTGCGCCCGGCCTTCGTCCGCGTGCCTCTGGAGCTCAAAAGCGATCTGGCCATCAGCCTGCTGGCCAACACCATCTGCCTGACCCCTGGCACGGTCTCCGCCCAGCTCACGCCGGACCGAAGTTGCCTGCTGGTGCACGGGCTCCACGTGCCGGACGCCGAGGCGCTGGTGACGAGCATCAAGCAGCGCTACGAGGCGCCACTCAAGGAGGTGTTCGAGTCATGCTGAGCTACGTCCTCCCCATCGCCTTCGCCCTGGTTGCCCTGGCCGTGGTGCTGAATTTCTGGCGCCTGATCCGCGGCCCCTCGCTGCCGGACCGCATCCTGGCGCTCGACACACTTTATGTGAACACCATCGCGCTGCTGGTGCTACTGGGCATACACCTCGCCAGCCCCCTGTATTTCGAGGCGGCGCTCCTGATCGCCCTGATGGGCTTCGTCGGCACCGTGGCGCTGTGTAAATATTTGCTGCGCGGCGATATCATCGAGTGAGGTCCTATGCTTGAATACCTGTTGTCGTTCCTGATCCTGGGCGGGGCAGCGTTCACCTTCATCGGCTCGCTGGGGCTGGCGCGGCTCGAGGACTTCTATACCCGGCTGCACGGCCCGACCAAGGCGACCACCCTGGGGGTGGGCAGCCTGCTCATCGCCTCGGCCCTGTACTTCAGCACGCGCGGCGAGGGGATGAGCCTGCACGAGGTCCTGGTGACCCTTTTCCTGTTCATTACCGCGCCGGTGTCGGCCCACCTCCTGGCCAAGGCGGCCCTGCACCTTAAGCTGCCCTCGCTCGCCGCGGTGCCGGAGGACAACCCCCCCGCACACCCGGTGGGGAACTCGCCGGGCCCGGGGCCGCACAAACGCGCATGAATACCAACCCGCTTGAGTAGGAGGCATCCATGAAACGCATTTTGCTCTTCCTGGCCACCAACCTGGCCATCATCGTCGTACTCTCCATCACCCTGAGGCTTCTCGGGGTGGAACGCATCCTGGATGAGTCGGGTGCGGGGCTCAACTTCAACAACCTGCTCGTCTTCGCCGCCGTCTTCGGCATGGGTGGCGCCTTCATCTCGCTGGCGATGTCCAAGTGGACCGCCAAGCGCATGACCGGTGCCCGGGTGATCGACGACCCACGCACGCCCACCGAAATCTGGCTGGTGGAGACCGTCCGCCGCCAAGCCCGTGCGGCCGGCATAGGCATGCCCGAGGTGGCGATCTACGACTCGCCCGAGGTCAATGCCTTTGCCACCGGTATGAGCAAAAACAACGCCTTGGTCGCCGTCTCGACTGGGCTACTCAACAGCATGACGCGGGATGAGGCCGAGGCGGTACTGGGGCATGAGGTCTCGCACATCGCGAATGGCGACATGGTGACGCTGGCCCTCATCCAGGGGGTGGTCAACACCTTCGTCATCTTCCTCGCCCGCGTCATCGGTCATCTCGTCGATCGGGTGGTGTTCAAGACCGAGCGGGACCACGGGCCGGCCTTCTGGATCACCACCGTCATCGCCGAGCTGGTGCTTGGTATTCTGGCCAGTCTCATCGTCTTCTGGTTTTCGCGCCAGCGCGAATTCCGCGCCGACCGTGGGGGGGCGAGGCTGGCTGGCCGGGATAAGATGATCGCGGCGCTGGAGCGCCTAAAGCGCGTGCATAGCGAGCCGCTACCCGACCAGATGGCCGCCTTCGGGATCGCCGGCGGCATGGGCCAGGGTTTGAAGCGCCTGTTCATGACGCACCCGCCGCTCGAAGAGCGCATCGAGGCGCTCAAGCGTGGGTGACAAGGAAGGCGCAGAACCAAGCGTCGCGGCGGCTGCGCCCGCCTCTCTCATCGACACCCACTGCCACCTCGACGCCGGCGAGTTCGATGCCGACCGCGACGCGGTCTATGCCCGGGCGCGCGCCGCCGGCGTTGCCTTGCAGATCGTGCCGGCGGTCACGGCGGCGAACTTCGAGGCGGTGGCCGCCACCTCTCGGCGCTACCCAGGCTGCCTACCGGCCTGGGGGCTGCACCCGATGTATCTCCATGTCCACCACCGGCGTCATCTCGATATACTCCGGCGGCAGATCGAGACCTGGCGGCCGGTCGCGGTGGGCGAGATCGGCCTCGATCTCTTCGTGCGCGATCTCGACTATGCCACGCAAGAGTACTACTACACGGAACAGCTCCGGATCGCCCGCGACTACGACCTGCCGGTGTTGCTCCACTGCCGGCGGGCGAACGACCAGATCCTCAAGCACCTGCGCAAGCTTCGTCCCAAGGGTGGCATCGCCCACGCCTTCAGCGGCAGCCGGCAGCAGGCCGAAGAATTCATCAAGCTGGGCTTCATGCTGGGCTTTGGCGGTGCCTTCACTTGGCCGCGTGCCACCCGCCTGCGGGCGCTGGCCGTAGAACTGCCGCTTACGGCCATCGTCCTGGAGACCGACAGCCCCGATATCCCGCCCGAGTGGGTCGGCAAGGGACGCAACGAGCCGGGCGAGCTTGCTCGCATCGCGCAGGTGTTGGCCGAGCTGCGGGGGATCGCCCCGGCGGAGGTGGCACGGCAGACGAGCGCGAACGC
>CALAMX010000200.1 GCA_937925755.1 uncultured Burkholderiales bacterium | reverse complement strand
AGCCGCAATCCAGCAGCAAAGGGCGCGGCAAGGGCAAGTGAGCTGGATCGAACCCCGTCGTCAAGGGTTTGCCGACCTACGAACAGTTTGGAGACGGTGTCGGGAGGCATTCCCATGCCGCCGAAACCGTGCCTGCAGCCCTCTGGTCGGAGCGACGCGAGTCGCGACTTTTGTCGCTCCTACACGTGTATGGCCGAAGTAGAGGCGTACCGGCACATATGACGCAACGCCCCTTCATCCACGGCAGCATCGGCTGCTTCCAACGCCAACGGCTGCCTCTATGAGTCAGCGGACCTTCATCCACGGCTTTCACGCAGTGATGTCGCGCCTGCGGCATCACCCCGAGAGCCTGCATGTCATCTACCTCGACGAAGGCCGGCGCGACAGGCGAGCGCGTGAACTCATCGAGTTGGCCCAAACGCGCGGTGTGCGTCTGATCCAGGTCGATGCGGCGCGGATAGACGGCATGGCGCACGGCCGGAGCCAAGGGGTCGTGGCGCTCGCCGATCCCGTTCGTTTGGCGCGCGATCTCGACGAGGTGCTGGAGTCCCTCACCGAGCCGGCACTGCTGCTGATCCTGGACGGGGTGACCGATCCGCACAACCTGGGGGCTTGCCTGCGTTCGGCCTGCGCCTTCGGCGCGCATGCAGTGCTCGCACCCAAGGACCGTGCCGCGAGCCTCAACGCCACGGCCAGCAAAGCGGCAAGCGGCGCGGCCGATCTGGTGCCTTATCTTCCGGTGACCAACCTGGCGCGCACGCTGCGCATGCTCAAGCAGGGCGACATCCTCGTCGTCGGCGCCGATCAGGCAGGCAGCATGAGCGTGAGCGAGGCCGACCTCAGCGGGCCCCTGGCCCTCGTCCTCGGCGGAGAAGGCAGCGGGCTACGCCGGCTCACGCGCGAGCATTGCGACCTGCTGGTACGCATCCCCATGTGGGGTCCGATCGAAAGCTTGAACGTTTCCGTCGCCGCCGGGGTCTGCCTCTACGAGACGCGGCGTCAACGTGCCAGGGCTTGAACAGGTTACGGTATGATGCCCCCCGTCATGCACGACAAGGACATCGAACGCGCCTGGGCCTTGTTCAATCGCGGCGAGCTGCTCTACAGCGCCAGCGAGGTCGAGGCCGCCCTCGACCGCATGGGCCGCCAGATCACTGACGCCATGGCCGACCGCTTCCCCGTCGCGCTGTGCGTCATGGGCGGCGCGGTGGTCTTCGCTGGCCGGCTACTGCCGCGGTTAGAGTTCCCTCTCGAGTTCGACTACCTGCACGCCACCCGCTACCGCGACGCCACCCGCGGCGGCGAGATCGCCTGGGAGGTCTTGCCGCGCAAGGACATCGCCGGGCGCAGCGTGTTACTGATGGATGACATCTTGGACGAGGGCCACACCCTGCAGGCGGCACACGCCAAACTCAGCGAGCTGGGCGCCGCCGACATCCGTATCGCCGTACTCGCCGACAAGGATATAGGGCGCGCCAAGCCGATCCAAGCCGATTTCGTCGGCCTGAGACTGCCCAACCGCTATGTCTTCGGCATGGGCATGGACGCCTACGGACTGTGGCGCAACTTACCCGCCATCTACGCCCTGAAGGAGGACGCTTGAACAAACTGGCCATCATCGGCGGCTCTGGATTGACCAAGCTACCGGGGCTGACCATCACCCATCGTCAGGTGGTGCGCACCCCCTACGGCGAACCCTCGGGAGCGCTCATCTTCGGCGAGCTGGCAGGCCACCCTGTGGTCTTCCTCGCCCGCCACGGCTATGGTCACACGATTCCGCCGCATCTGGTGAACTACCGCGCCAATATCTGGGCTCTGCACAGCCAGGGCGCGACCCATGTCGCCGCCGTCGCCTCGGTAGGGGGCATCCACCCCGAGATGCGCCCTGGCATGTTCGCCGTGCCCGACCAGATCATCGACTACACCTTCGGGCGTGAACACACCTTTGCCGAATACGACGGCAAACCGGTCACGCACCTGGACTTCACCTGGCCCTATTGCGAAGAGATGCGCCAGCGATTGAAGCTCGCCTTGCAAGCGGCGGGTGAGGACTACCTCGACGGCGGCACCTACGGCTGCACCCAAGGCCCGCGCCTGGAGACCAAGGCCGAGATCGACCGCATGGCGCGCGACGGCGCCGACATGGTGGGCATGACCGGCATGCCCGAGGCTTTTCTCGCGCGCGAGATCGGCCTGTGCTACGCCGCCATCGCCGTGAGCGTCAACTGGGCCGCCGGTCGTGGTGAAAGTCAGGAGGCCATCACTGCCGAGGCCATCGAGGCCAATCTGAAACAGGCGGCCGAGCGCATCCGTACGGTGCTGGTGCATCTCGCGCGCATGTGTTGCGAGAGCTGATGGCGTGGTCGTAAGAGAGGTCCTGCGCATGGGGGACCCCCGCCTGCTGCAGCCGGCGGAGGCGGTGACCGCGTTCGCTACGCCAGCGCTCGATCACTTGGTGGCCGACCTCACCGACACCATGCGGGCCATGAACGGGGCGGGCCTGGCCGCGCCGCAGATCGGCGTGCCCCTGCAGGTCGTGATCTTCGAGGTCAAGGACAACCCACGCGACCCCAAGGCGGAGCCGGTGCCTTTCACGGTGTTGATCAATCCCGAACGGATTCCCCTGTCGGACGAATTGGAGGAGGGTTGGGAAGGCTGCTGATCCGGCCGGGTCTGCGTGGGCTCGTGCCGCGCCACTGGCACCTGCGCTACCGCGGTTTCGACCCATCCGGCCAGCCGATCGACCGCACGGTCGAGGGCTTCCACGCCCGTGAGCTGCAGCACGAGACCGACCACTTGCCTGGCGTCCTATATCCCATGCGCATGCGGGACATGCGCCACTTTGGATTCGTGGAAACCCTGGCGCAACAACTCACGCAAACACCCGCGGAAGTTCAAGCCTCATCCGGACATGGCCGATAAGGGGGAGAGAAGTCGTCACTCACACGATGATGTCATGGCGAATGGAAAGCCGATCTATGTCTCCCGTCCGGACCTGCCTCCGCTGGAAGAGTTGTTGCCGGACCTACAAGCGATCTGGTCGAGCCATGTCCTCACGAACGCGGGCCCTTATCACCAGCGCTTCGAGCAGGCCTTGCAGGACTATCTGGGCTGCCCGCACGTGGCCTTGTGCGCAAACGGCACGCTGGCCCTGGTCATCGCCCTGCAATCGCTACGCATCGCCGGCGAGGTCGTCACCACGCCATACTCTTTCGTCGCCACGGCGCATGCCTTGGTCTGGAATGGGATTACACCGGTCTTCGTCGACATCGACCCCGATACCTGTAACCTTGATCCCAACCGCATCGAGGCGGCCATCACCCCCAAGACCACGGCCATCCTGGCGGTCCACTGCTATGGTCAGCCCTGTGACGTCGCGGCCATCCAGCAGATTGCCGATCTCTATAACCTGCGGGTCATCTACGACGGTGCGCATGCCTTTGGTGTGTGTGACGAGGGCGGCAGCATTTTGCGGCATGGGGACGTCACCATCACCAGCTTCCACGCCACCAAGGTCTTCACCACCTTCGAGGGCGGGGCAATCATCTGTCCAGACGCAAAGCACAAACAGCGTGTCAATTATCTGAAAAACTTTGGCTTTGCCAACGAGGTGACCGTTGTCGCTCCTGGCATCAACGGCAAGATGAACGAGTTCTCGGCCGCTTTGGGGCTATTACAACTACGCTATTTCGAGCGGCATATAGCGCACCGCCGCCATATCGACACCGTGTTGAGACGTGGGCTCGAGGATGTTACTGGCATACGCTGTCTCGAGTTCGATCGGGCACGGACACACAACTACGCCTATTTTCCTATCTTGGTCGAATCACAATATCCGCTGTCGCGCGATGAACTCTACGAGCGCTTGAAACGGCATGGTTTCTATTGCCGACGTTACTTTTACCCGCTGATCACCGATTTTCCTCCTTACCGAACACTACCTAGCGCGCAGCCGGATCGGCTGACACATGCTCGTGAAATCAGCCGCAAGGTTCTATGCCTACCGATACATGGTGGTATCGACGAAGAAAAGGCAGAAATTCTGGCACGACTCATCCGTGAGGTACCAAGGTGAAGCAAACGAGTTTTCTCGACCGCGATACCATCGAACACATGGGTTTTGCCGCCGTGGGTGAAGATGTGTTGATTTCGACCTATGCCCGTTTTTACGGAGTTGGGCGCGTCCGCATCGGCAATCATGTGCGCATCGACGACTTTTGCATCATCTCGGCGGGTGAGGGAGGGATCCGCATTGGTGACTACGTGCATCTGGCACCCTATTCATTCCTCGTCGGACATGCCGCCATCGTATTGGACGATTTCTCCGGTTTATCGTGGCAAGCCGGGATACTGTCCTCCAGCGACGACTTCAGCGGCCGTTGGCTGACCAACCCGACGGTCCCTGCCGCTTATCGCAAGCCCGAGCATGCCCCGGTGTATCTACACCGACATGCCCTGGTCGGGGCTG
>CALAMX010000199.1 GCA_937925755.1 uncultured Burkholderiales bacterium | reverse complement strand
GGTCGCGTCGCCGGTCTCACGGGGCCTGCATACCCCCGGCCGCCAGCCGGCAGGCCGGTGAGCTCGGTCAGACGCCGGCGCAAGGCGCCGGCGAGTAGCGGGGCCTGTGTCATCTGCCGCAGATAGGGCTCGGCCAGCTTGATGAGCTTCACCCGCCCCTCCTGCGAGGCGAGCTCGGTACGCGCGCAGAGCGCCTCGACCAGGTAATCGGACAGCGGGATGGCGCGGGCGAGCAATTGCCGCCAGGCAGCCACACCGTGCCTGTGCACGTAGCTGTCCGGGTCCTCGCCTTCGGGCAGGAACAGGAAGGCAACCCGCTTGCCATCCGGCAGTTGCGGCAGGCTGTTTTCCAGGGCCCGCCACGCGGCCTTGCGCCCAGCGGCATCACCGTCGAAGGCGAAGACGATGCTGTCGGCCAGGCGCATCAGGCGCCTGACCTGCTCGTCGGTGACCGATGTGCCCAAGGTGGCGACTACGTTGTCCACCCCCTGCTGCGCCAGCATGACCACATCCATGTAGCCCTCGACGACGACCACCTCTCCGGCCTCCTGGATGGCGCGGCGTGCCTCATAGAGGCCGTAGAGCTCGCGCCCCTTGGCGAAGACGGGTGTCTCTGGGGAGTTGAGGTATTTGGGTTCGCCCGCCCCCAAGACGCGCCCGCCGAAGCCGACCACCTGGCCCCGTTCGTTGCGAATGGGGAACATGACCCGGCCGCGGAATCGGTCATAGCGCCGCCCCTGTTCACCGACGATGACCAATCCAACCACTTCCAGCAAAGGGTCCTGATAATCGCTGAAGACGCGTGCAAGGCCCTGCCACTCGTCCGGGGCGTAGCCCAGTCCGAAACGAGCAGCGCTCTTGCCCGTCAGCCCACGCCCTTTGAGGTAGTCGATTGCTTGAGGACTCGAGCGCAGGATCTGGCGATAGTAGCGATCCGCCTGGGCGAGGAGCGCCAGCAGCCGCTCCCGCCGGTCCTCCTCGGGGCGGGAGAGCCCCGCGTCCTCCGGCACACGCATACCCACCCGGCCGGCCAGCTCATGCACCGCGTCGATAAAGCTCAGACCGGCATGCTCCATGAGGAAGGTGAGCGCGGTGCCATGCGCGCCGCAACCGAAGCAGTGATAGAACTGTTTGCTCGGCGAGACCGTAAAAGAGGGGGTCTTTTCGTTGTGGAAGGGGCAGCGCGCCAGGTAATTGGCACCCGCCCGACGCAGGGGGACGTAAGCCTCGATGACGCCGACGATGTCGGTGCGGTCGAGCAGCTCGCGGATGAACGCCTCGGGAATCCTGGCCATACCAGGATTCTAGACTGGAAGCTGGATTAGCCCAGCACGGCCTTGACCCGGGCGGAGATGGTGGTCATGTCGGCTCGGCCCGCCAGCCGCGGCTTGAGCCAGGCCATGACCTTGCCCATGTCGCGCGCCCCTGCCGCGCCGGTCTCGGCGATCGCCTGGCGGACGAGTTCATCGACCTCGTCAGCACTCAGGGGCTGAGGCAGATAGACAGAGAGGACTTCGATTTCCGCCTGTTCCTTGTCGGCCAGGTCCTGCCGGCCGGCGGCAGCGTATTGGGCGGCTGCGTCACGCCGCTGCTTGATCAGTTTGTCGACCACGGCGACCACACCAGCATCGTCGAGTTCGGTACGCGAGTCGATCTCACGCTGTTTGATGGCTGCGAGCAGCAGGCGGATGGCGGACAAGCGCCCGGTCTGCCGCGCGCGTAGCGCCGCCTTCATGTCCTCGTTGATGCGCGTCTTGAGCGACATCCGTGAGGGGCGCGCGGTGAGACGCCGATCAGTACAACTTGGGGGGGAGTTGTTGGCTACGGAGTCGCTTGTGCTGGCGCTTGATGGCGGCGGCCAGCTTGCGCTTGCGTTCCTGGGTGGGCTTTTCGTAGTACTCGCGGGCACGCAGCTCGGTGAGCAGGCCCGTCTTCTCGATGGTCCGCTTGAAGCGGCGCAGGGCCACCTCGAACGGCTCGTTTTCCTTGACGCGTACGCTGGGCATGCGATTCCTTTGGTCATTCGGTGAAATTCTTAATATATCTCAGAGCCAGTCTGTGTTTCAATATCCACACATTTCTGATCGTCCGCCTGACATGCTGATACTGGGCCTGGAAACTTCCTGCGACGAGACCGGGGTCGCCCTGTACGACACCGAGCGTGGCCTGCTCGCCCAGGCGCTGCACTCCCAGGTGGCGATGCACGCCGAGTACGGCGGCGTCGTGCCGGAGCTCGCCTCCCGCGACCACATCCGCCGCGCACCGCGGCTCATCCGCCGGGTCCTCGATGAGGTCGGCCTGAGTCTGCAGGACCTCGACGCGGTGGCCTACACGCAGGGGCCTGGCCTCGCCGGGGCGCTGCTGGTGGGGGCTGGGCTGGCCAGCGGCTTGGCCTTCGCACTCGCCATCCCGGCCATCCCCGTACACCACTTGGAGGGGCATCTGCTCTCCCCGATGCTGTCCGAGCCGCGACCAGAATTCCCCTTCGTCGCCCTGCTGGTATCCGGGGGACATACACAACTGATGCGGGTGGACGGGGTCGGACGCTATACCCTGTTGGGCGAGACTCTGGACGACGCCGCCGGCGAGGCCTTCGACAAGACGGCCCAGTTGCTGGGGCTACCCTATCCCGGCGGCCCTGCCGTGGCCCAGCTCGCCACGCATGGCGACCCCTATAAACACCGCCTGCCACGCCCCATGCTGGCGAGCGGCAATTTGGATTTCAGCTTCGCCGGGCTGAAGACTGCGGCCCTGACCCTTTACAACCGGCTTGGACCGGGTTCTGCTGCCGACATCGCCGCCTCCTTTCAGCTAGCCGTGGTGGACGTGCTGGCCGAGAAGGCCCTGGCCGCACTCGATGCAACGGGACTTGAACGGCTGGTGGTGGCGGGCGGGGTGGGGGCCAACCAGGCGCTGCGCGCGCGACTCAAAGCGGAGGCACAGAGGCACGGGTTCGCGCTGTTCTACCCTCCCCTGGCGCTGTGCACCGACAATGGCGCCATGATCGCCTATGCCGGCGCCCTGCGCCTGGCGGAGGGTCTCACGGATGGGAGTTTTGGCGTGCGACCGCGCTGGGACCTGGAGGAGCTGGCGCCGGTCAGCGCGGCAGCGGCCACTTGAAGCCCAGCCATCCCGCCACCTGATCGGGAAAGGTGAGCAGCAAGAGCACGATCGCCGCCAGGATGAGCATGACGAAGGTGCCGAGCAGGCTGGTCGGACGCAGCACCCCCCAGTAGCGCGCAGCCAGGAAGAGCATGTCCTTGCGGTGCTCGGACAGGCGTAGCCAGCGGGTGAGCAGGTTGACTGCGAGATAGACCCCGTAGCCGCCAGTGAGCGCGGCCAGCACGATGCGGAAGACGGTGAATATGTCCACCTCCGCACCGCCGATGACCCCCTTGTACCAAAGCCCCACCACGGCCACGACGAGTGAGGCGGCCAGGGCCAGGGCGATGTTGAGCACCATGCGCCGCCGCTCGCGCGCGAGGTCCTGCTGGCGCTGAATGAAGAAGGCATCGACCTCGGCCTTGAAATACTCGGTCTTCTCGCGCACCAGGTCGGAGATCTCGCGCTTCATGACCGCGATGCGTTCGTCGAGCACGTTGGAGAGCCGCTCGGCTGCGTAGTCGACCAGTTCGCGCACGTCGTCCTTGGTGAATTGGCGCTGGCTGTGCAGTTCTTCCGAGATCTTGTCTAGCTTGGCATCGATTTCACGGCTGGCGCTCTCCACGACCTCGCGCAACTCGCGGCCGGCCAGGCGCACGCCCTCGCCCATGACCTCGGAGAGCTTTTCGCCGGCGCGGTCGATGGCAGCCCGCGAGGCGGCGGCCAAGCTCTCTCGGGCGTAGTCCATCTCCTTCTGGAACCAAGTCATGGCGTAGCGTTCAACCCAGATTGCCCATCATGACGGGATCAGGCACAAAGCGCCAAAGCGCGGCAGGTTGCGCGCCCCGGCCGCAGGCGAGGTTGAACACCTCTCCGGGAGGTCGCGCGCAACATGGCCGTTCAAGGGCAAGCGTGGCCCGCGTCGGCCTTGCGAATCCCTGCGTGTGCACGCGGTTTGTGTCGATGAAGGACCCGAACACAGGCAAAGGCCGGTCCAATGGATAGGGCTCAAGTCTTGCGGCCGAAGCCGGCCTCTTCGCCGCGGAGGAGCTTGCGGATGTTGTCTTTGTGCCGCCAGTAGATGAGCGCTGCCAGCCCTACCATGGCGGCGACCACCGTAGCCTCGCGCACGATCCACCAGGCATAAAGGGGCGTGAGGGCTGCGGTCACCAGGGCCGCGAGCGAGGAAATCCTGCCCAAGGCGAACACCATGAGCCAGGTGGCGAAACAGGCCAGCCCCAGCCAGGGGTTCAGCGCGAGCAGGACGCCCAACGCGGTGGCCACCCCCTTGCCGCCGCGGAAGCCGAAGAAGACGGGCCAGAGATGGCCAGCGAACACGGCCAGCGCCGCCGCCGCGGGGGTCCAGGGCGACAGGCCGTAGGCCTGGGTCGCCCAGAGCGCCAGGGAAACCGCGAAGGCCCCTTTGGCCGCATCTCCCAGCAAGGTGAGTGCCGCCGCCGTCTTGCGCCCGGTGCGCAGGACGTTGGTGGCGCCGGGGTTGCCGGAGCCGAAGCTGCGCGGGTCGGGGAGCCCGTATAGACGGCTCACCAACACAGCGAAGGCGACCGAGCCAATCAGATAGGCCGCCGCCACGAGCAGCAGACTCAGTAGCATGGGCTAAAATGGCCGGTCTTACCGGCGACATACGCGATGGACATTCTGTTTTTGCGGGACTTCCGTCTCGAGTTGATTATCGGCCTTTACGAATGGGAGCGCAAAGCGCCCCAGCCGGTGCTGATCGACCTGGAGATTGGTCTTTATGACCACAAGGCCGGACACAGTGACGACGTGCGCGACACCATCGACTATGGCCGCGTGGCCGAGCGCATCCGCGAGAGCACGGCCACGCGCGCCTTTCACCTGGTCGAGGCCCTGGGCGAGCATATCGCCGAGATCGTGCGCGGCGAGTTCGGCGCCCCCTGGGTGCGGGTGACCGTGCGCAAGCTCGCCATCCTGCGGGGGGTAAAGGACCTGGGCATCATCATCGAGCGAGGCAGCCGAATCTAGTCTGCAGACGGGTTCAGGGCGTTTGCGTTCGAGCGCTTCTGGCGCGACCTCGTCCCTGACCCTCAGGCCGGGCAAAGGGGCTTGAGCGTGAGCACGCGGCGGCTTTGCCTCTGCTGCAAGAACTCTCTAGTGACGCTCTGCATAACCCGGCGACCGAGATTAAGTGCCCGTAGCGCTGGATGCGAGACGTATCATCGTGGAGCCACATCGCCCGCCGTGTTGGTCGCGACTTTCGTCGCTCCTACAGGTCGCCCCTACGAGATCGGCACGGCAGGCGTAGGAGCGGCGAAAGCCGCGACATGTCGTGGTATGCATTCTTCTGTCGGTCGTTGTTGATTATTTTCGGTCGCGACTTTCGTCGCTCCTACGTGCCACACCGCTACGTGCCACATTGCCGACCGTGTTGGTCGCGACTTTCGTCGCTCCTACAGGTCGCTCCTACGAGATCGGCACGGCAGACCGTAGTTTCGGCGTAGGCGAACCTGCCGCAAGGCAGGTTAAGCGAGCGAAAGCGAGCGGCCGGAGCCAACACCGCACAACGAGGTCGAGCGCCCGCGCAGCCTGTTATGCAGAGCATCCCTAGAGAAAGGACTTCGCCAAGATGGCCCATCGACCGCGCCGCTTGTCGCCCAGCGCCCAGCCGCGACGGCCTAGCCACGGGGGTGGTGGCGGGCGTGTAGCTGTTTGAGCCGCTCGCGCGCCACATGGGTATAGATCTGTGTGGTGGAGATATCGGCGTGTCCCAACAACATCTGGACCACCCGCAGATCGGCCCCGTGGTTGAGGAGGTGGGTGGCGAAGGCATGGCGCAGGGTGTGCGGCGAGGGCATCTGCGACAGGCCAGCGCGTCGCGCATGGCCCTTGATGAGGTGCCAGAACATCTGCCGCGTCATGCCACGGCCACGGCGCGTCACGAACAGGATGTCGCTGACATGCCGGCCCAGCAGGCGGGGGCGGGCCTCGCGCAGATAGCGCTCGACCCAGTCCTGCGCGACCTCCCCCATGGGCACCAGGCGCTCCTTGGCCCCTTTGCCCAACACCTTGACCACCCCCATGTCGAGGCTCACCGCCGGCAGCGTGAGGGCCACCAATTCCGAGACCCGCAGGCCGCAGGCATAGAGCAGCTCCAGCATGGCCCGGTCGCGCAGGCCGAGCGCGGAATCCGTGTCCGGCGCGGCGAGCAGGGCCTCCACGTCCGTCTCGGACAGCCCTTTCGGCAGAGGGCGCGGCAAGCGCGGTGACTCGATGGCCAGCGTGGGGTCGTCCGCCCGCAGGCCCTGCCGGTTGAGCCAGCGGTAGTAGCGCTTCAGCGCCGAGAGTTGGCGGGCGATGCTGCGCGCGGCGACACCCTGCTTAAGGCCGCGCTCGCCGAGGAATCGCTGCACATCACTGGCCCCAGCCGTGGCCAGTGCGAGCCCATATCGATCGAGCCACTGGGCGAACTGGCCCAGATCGCGGCGGTAACTCTCCAAAGTGCGCGGGCTTAAACCCTCTTCGAGCCAAAGCGCGTCGCAAAAAGCGTCGAGCTCAGTCTGCCAGGGCGCCTTCATGGCGCAGGAGCCAATGCTTGATGGCCAGGCTAGGACCGCTGTCGGCATGGGCAAACCCGCCCAGTCCATGACGGGCGACGACGCGGTGACAGGGCACGAGGATCGGCAAAGGATTGTCCCCGACCGCCTGGCCAACGGCGCGCGGGGCGCTGCCGAGCGCGGCGGCAAGCTCACCATAGGTACGTGTCTTTCCACAGGCGATCTGGCGGATCGCCTGCCAGACGCGTAGGCGATAAGGAGTGCCGATCAACACGAAAGGGAGATCGAAGACCGTCGTCGGGTCGCGGAAATAGGCTGCGAGCTGCTGCGCGGCCTGCCAGGCAAACGCATTGACAGGCGACATCGGGGGGAATCCGGGAGGTAGGAAGTCGATGCCGGACAGACGATCGCAGCATGTGCGCAGGCCCAGAACGCCGAAGGGTGCCGGGATGATGGCAGCGTATCCGGCCTGACCCGCCAGCGGGGCGCAGGCGGCCGATGCCGCAGCCGATAGGTCATGTCCATGTTTTGTCGGCCGCTGCATGGCGCCGCCTAGTTCCCTGAGCTGAGTGCAGCCCCCTGCGTCCCGCCCGAGCGCTCCGCCCGGCGCCGCGGCACCAGGTCTTCGTCGAGCATCTGCTCGATGTGGGAGAACACCTCCAGACGGGAGAACGGTTTTCTCATGAAATCGTCGGCACCAATGCGGGTGCCGAAAAATTGCTCAATGGCCTTTTCGTTACCGCTCATCATGATGACCGGAATCTGTCGCGTCAGGGCATCGTGGCGCAGGGTCCGCAGGGCGGCGAAGCCGTTCATTCCGGGTAGGACGATGTCCAGAAAGATGAGGTCGGGCGGATCCGTGTGAGCAATCTGCAGGCCCTTTTCCGCATCGGGGGCAGCAACAGTGTTGAAGCCGACCGAGCCCAGCATCTTGCGCAGGGCGATGACGATGGTGGGCGAATCGTCGATGATCAGCACACGGGTGCCGTTGCGGGCGTTGACGCGTGGGCGCCGTCGGCGTTCGACGAAGGCGTTTGCCTGGCCCGACACTTCGGCAGCGGACCTGGATTTGTTTCTGCCGACGATGGACCTGAAGATGTCGAACAATCCCATGCGTACCCCCTCTCATCATTTGAGCTTCCCTCTGTTTTTCGTCTTCCAACCCTGCGGCATTATGCCGCCAATTCATGCTCATGCCGACGCCTGATCCACTCGTTCAGGAATTGCTGTGGCGAGGCGGAGCCGAGCGTGGAATGCTTGCGTCTGCGATTGTAGAACGGCTCGATGTAATCGAACCGATCGGCCTGAGCTTCGGCTCTCGTGCCGTAGCGGCTGCCATGCACCCGCTCATTTTTCAGGCTGTAGCAGAAGCTTTCCGAACAGGCATCGTCCCAACAATTTCCCTTGGGAAGCTCTGCAGAAGGCCGCGAGCGGGAGTGAGCGCCACGCGCACGGAGCGCAGGATGCGAGACATATCAATGAGATAGGCGAGCATCCGAGCACCGCGCAACACAGCGATGCGCCCGCGCAGCAACTTATGCAGGGCTTCCCTTGCGGCGCATCGAGCAGATCATCCCATAGTCCTTCAACCGCGCCTGAAAGGCGCCACTTGCATACTGGCTTCCCCTGTCCGAATGGTGAATCAGTCCCGGTGCGGGCTTGATGCGAAACCACGCCATGGTCAGCGCATCGATCACGATGTCCGCCGTCATCCAGGGTTTCATCGACCAGCCAACGCCCTCCCGGTTGAACAGGTCGATGACCACGGCCAGCCCTCGTCGGTCCAGATGTAGGTCAGATCCGCCGTCCAGACCTGATTCGGCGCTTGCGGCGTGAAATTTCGGTCCAGCAGGTTCGGTACCACCGGCACATGGTGCTTCGAGTCCGTCGTCGCCTTGTAACGCCGCTTGTGCCGTGCCCGAATGCCGCTCTTTCGCATCCGCCGCTCGACGCGTTCCTTGCTTGCCGGAAAGCCGCGATCCCGCAGCGCCTTCGGAATACGCGAGCTGGCATAGGCGCCTTCGAGTTCGGCGTGAATGGCGCGGATTGGTGCCAGCATCTGGGCACCCGTCAGCCGCCTGCGTTCCGACGTGCCCCCGTTCTTCCAGGCGCGCTAGCCGCTGACGCTGACCGCCAGCACCCGACACAGCTTAGCCCATTCGTACTCATTTCGATGCGCATCGATCCAGGCGTACTTCATCGCGCATCCTTCGCGAAGTACGCCGCTGCTTTTTTAGGATTTCGTGCTCACGCTGAGCCTAAGGACGCTCTGCATAACCCGGCGACCGGGATTGAGTGCCCGGAGCGCCGGATGCAAGACGTATTATCGTGATGCCACACCGCCCGCCGCGCTTCCGGTAGGAGCGGCGAAAGCCGCGACACGTCGTGATATACATCCCGTTGGTCGCTGTTGGTCGTTGTTGGTCGCGACTGTCGTCGCTCCTACGTGCCACACCGCCTGCCGCACTTGCGCTTCCGGTAGGAGCGGCGAAAGCCGCGACATGTCGTGATATACACTCCGTTGGTCGTTGTTGGTCGCGACTTTCGTCGCTCCTACGCAGGTTAAGCGAGGCGAAGCCGAGCGGCCGGAGCCAACACCGCGTAAGGCAGCGATGCGCCCGCGCAGGCAGTTATGCAGAGCTTCCCTAACGTTCTCCGCCCGTACCCGCGAGAGCTCCATTCGCTCGGGCGTGACCGGCTTCGTCCCCGGCC
>CALAMX010000198.1 GCA_937925755.1 uncultured Burkholderiales bacterium | reverse complement strand
GCGGATGCCTTCGGCGGTGGGATACCAGCCCACCCTAGGCACGGACATGGGCGAATTGCAGGAACGGATTACCTCCACCCGGGAGGGTTCGATTACTTCGATTCAGGCGGTGTATGTGCCGGCGGACGACCTGACCGACCCCTCGCCCGCCACCACCTTTGCCCACCTCGATGCCACACTGGTGCTCTCGCGCCAAGTGGCCGAGCTGGGGATCTATCCGGCAGTGGACCCGCTCGACTCCACCTCGCGCATCCTCGACCCCCTGGTCATCGGCGAGGAGCACTACAGCGTGGCACGCCAGGTACAGGCCACCCTGCAGCGCTACAAGGAACTGCGCGACATCATCGCCATCCTGGGCATGGACGAACTCTCGCCCGACGACAAGCTGATCGTCGCCCGCGCGCGCAAGATCCAGCGTTTCTTGTCGCAGCCCTTCTTCGTCGCCGAGGCCTTCACCGGTGCGCCGGGCAAGTATGTGCCCCTCAAGGACACCATCGCCGGCTTCAAGGCCATCGTCGCCGGTGAATACGACCATCTGCCTGAGCAGGCCTTCTACATGGTCGGCACCATTGAAGAAGCGGTCGAGAAGGCGAAAACCCTACAGTAAAGGCTGAGGGGCAAGGCGGCGTGCTAGACGCCCGCCGGCGCCCCTTGCCTGACCGGAGTCAGCCATGGCTATGACCATTCATGTGGATATCGTAAGCGCTGAGGCGTCGATCTACTCAGGGCTTGCGGAGTTCGTCGTGGTGCCGGCGGAGATGGGCGAGGTCGGCATCTACCCGCGTCACGCGCCCATGATCACCCGTATCAAGCCCGGCTCGGTACGCATCAAGGTACCGGATCGCGAGGATGAAGATCTGATCTACGTCTCCGGCGGTATTCTGGAGGTCCAGCCGGGTGTCGTCACCATCCTGTCCGACACCGCCATTCGCGGCGCCGACCTCGACGAGGCGCGGGCGCTGGAGGCCAAGCGCGCGGCCGAGGAGGCCATGCGTAATCGCACCTCCGCCATGGACTATGCCAAGGCCCAGGCAGAGCTCGCCGAGGCCATCGCCCAGCTCGCCGCCATTCAGAAATTGCGCAAGAAAGGGCGCTGAGCGCACTGTCCAAGGGCCGTTCTCGTCGGCCTCAGCGCCACGCGGGTATACCGACCCGAGTTCGACCGGATTTCCGCCATGGTCTAATGCAGGGCGAGGAAGATTTCTTGCCTGAGTGTCCCATCACGGCTGCGAGCGGCATGCCGCTAACTCGGGCATGTGGTCACGCGCTATTCCTTGCGGCGCCCGGCACCCTCCACGACCGCAGCCGTGCCGCTTTTACCGCGACCGGCTTGTATTTCCAGCGGATGATCGCGATAGTGGTCTCCCCCGCGCAGCCAGGCCCAGGCCACCAGGAGACCATAGACAGATAGATCGAGGATACCCAGTCGTTCGTACTGGCGGATATGTGCGCGTTCGTGTACGCGCCAGCGATCGAGGATGCCGGCATCGCGGGCGAGGATAACGTGCCCCAGGGTGACTGTTTGTGCCCACGGGCGCAAAAAAGGCGATCTAGGTCACCTCCATGGGCCTCGAAGAGGAAACCGCGGCGTTGCAGGCGGCCTCGTGCCAAGACGGCGAGGAGCAGACCAATGAGGGTGTTGGGAAGTGCCCACAGCCAGGTGAGCCAGTCGCGTAACACGGTCCTAGCGCCGTCTGAGCGGTACATACGGCGGTTGCCTGTCTACATAAATGTCGGATGCTGACGTTATACTAGGTCTTAGGCAGACCTATCACTACTCGTTTCCATGACCCCAGCCCTTAACGTCGTCGTGTTGGCCGCCGGCAAGGGTACGCGCATGAAGTCGGAACTGCCCAAGGTGCTGCACCCCCTGGCCGGCCGGCCCCTGCTCACCCATGTGCTGGCCGCCGCCGACAGCCTGCGACCTGAGCGTATCTGCGTCGTGTATGGCCATGGCGGCGATAAGCTGCCGATGGCCATAGGACGGGCAGACCTGCTCTGGGTGCGGCAGGAGCCGCAATTGGGCACGGGTCACGCTGTGCAGCAAGCCGTACCGTATCTGGACCCGCAGGCTGTAGTGCTGATCCTTTACGGTGATGTACCCCTGATCCGTCCGGAGACCCTGCAGGAGATGGTCCTGATCGCCCGCGATGGAGCGGTCGCACTGCTCACCGTCAGGTTGAACAATCCTGCCGGCTACGGTCGCATCGTGCGTAACAGCCGTGGTCAGGTCGAGCGCATCGTCGAGCACAAGGATGCCAGTGCCGAGGAACTCGCCATCACCGAGGTCAACACCGGCATCCTCTGTCTGCACGCCGCCAAGCTCATGCGGTGGCTTGATCGGCTAGGCAACGACAACGTTCAGGGTGAATACTACCTGACCGACGTCATCGGTATGGCGGCAGCCGAAGGTGAGCGCATCCTTCCCTGTCATCCGTCGGCAGAGTGGGAGGTGCTGGGGGTGAATAGCCGACAGCAGCTCGCCGATCTAGAGCGCGTGCTGCAACGCAACATCGCTGAGACCCTGATGACCCAGGGCGTGAGCTTGAGCGATCCGGCGCGGCTGGATGTGCGCGGCGATCTCATCTGCGGTCGGGACGTGCACATCGATGTTGGCTGTATCTTCGAGGGTCGCGTGCTGCTGGGCGACAACGTGAAGGTAGGCGCTTACTGTGTGCTCAAGGAGGTCGAAGTTGCGGCCGACACCGAGATACTGCCCTTCTGCCACATCGAGGGCGCCCGGATCGGCGCCCGGGCGCGCATCGGTCCCTATACGCGGCTGCGTCCCGGCACCGATCTGGATGCCGAGACCCACATCGGCAACTTCGTCGAGATCAAGAACAGCCAGGTGGGCTTCAACTCCAAGATCAACCACCTGTCCTACGTGGGTGATGCCTATGTCGGACGCAAGGTCAACATCGGCGCGGGCACGATCACTTGCAACTACGATGGCGCGAACAAGCACCGGACGGTGATCGAGGACGATGCCTTCATCGGCTCCGACTCTCAGCTCGTGGCGCCGGTCACGGTGGGCCGCGGCGCAACCCTAGGGGCCGGCACCACACTGACCCGCGATGCCCCGCCGGGTGAGCTCACCCTCTCGCGGGTGCGTCAGTTCACCATCCGGGGTTGGCAGCGGCCAAAGAAGACGGTGAAGGGCGAAAGCTGAAAGATCGCTAGCTTCGATATGGCCACCCGCCTGTAAGACTCGAAAGGATAGTAAGTACTAACCTACAATCCTCGTTCCTCACGTAACCCCTAGGCCCTACAACTCTCACGGAGTCCACCATGTGCGGTATCGTCGGCGCCATCGCCCAACGCAACGTCGTGCCTATCCTCATGGAAGGCCTGCAGCGGCTGGAGTATCGTGGCTACGACTCGGCCGGCTTGGCTGTACGCCTCAACGACGGGCGTCTCGAGCGCATCCGCGCGGTGGGCAAGGTGGCACGGCTGCGCGAGTTGCTGGAGGCACGCCCGATCCAAGGTGAGCTCGGGATCGCCCATACACGCTGGGCCACCCATGGTATGCCCGCCGAGCGCAACGCCCACCCACACATGAGCGGGGAGAAAGTGGCCATCGTCCACAACGGCATCATCGAAAACCACGCCGAGCTGCGCGAAGAACTCAGGGCGCATGGCTACCGTTTCGTCTCCGATACCGATACAGAAGTGATCGCTCACTTGCTCGCTCATATCCTGGAGACGGAGACAGATCTGCTGCATGCGGTTGAGCGGGCGGTCAAGCGCCTGCTGGGGGCCTATGCCCTCGCGGTGGTGAGCCCCAGACACCCGGAGCGCCTCGTCGTAGCTCGTGTCGGCAGTCCTCTGGTGATCGGCCTAGGTCTTGGTGAAAACTTCATTGCCTCGGACGTCTTCGCACTATTGCCGGTGACCCAGCGCTTCATCTTTCTGGAAGAGGGGGATGTGGCCGAGGTGAGTCGCACGGGGGTACGGATCTACGACGTGAATGGTCGTCTTGTTACGCGGCCCGAGCGCATCTCGCAACTATCTGCCGCAACCGCCGACAAGGGCCCCTACCGCCATTACATGCTCAAGGAAATCTTCGAGCAGCCGGCGGTGATCAGCGAGACGCTGGAGGGCCGCATCCACCAGGGGCGGCTGCTGGAGGAGAGCTTCGGCCATGAGGCCAAGGCCTTGTTCGACCGCACCCAGGGCGTGCACATCATCGCCTGCGGCACCAGCTACCACGCCGGACTGGTCGCCCGCTACTGGCTGGAGGAAGTGGGCGTGCCCTGCATGGTGGAGGTGGCGAGTGAGTACCGCTACCGCAAGGTGGTGGTGCCGCCGGGCACGCTGTTCTTGTCCATCTCCCAGTCCGGTGAGACGGCCGACACCCTGGCGGCGCTGCGTGAGAGTCGCCGCATGGGCTACATCGGCGCGATGACCATCTGCAACGTGCCGGAATCATCGCT
>CALAMX010000197.1 GCA_937925755.1 uncultured Burkholderiales bacterium | reverse complement strand
ACTGGACCAGATCGAGACCGTCAAGGCCCGCATTCGCGCACGCGGCGAGCACATCTTTGGGGTGGTCAAGTGTGTCTTTCACTACACCAAAGTCCGTTACCGGGGGCTGAAGAAGAATGCCGCGCAGATCACCACCCTCTTGATGTTGGCCAATCTGTGGATGGTGCGCAGGCACCTTTTGCAGACGACGACAGGATAGGTGCGTCCAAACCGGGCGCACAAGCCCCCGCGGGGCCGAAAACGCCCCGCACAGGGGAGCCAAGATGACCACGAAGACCGCCAAAACGGTGCCAAATCCCATTTTGTAAAACTCAAATCCCACCTCGACGCCCGTAGCAAGGGTTGTTCAGAGCTTCCCTAACCTTATGTTATGTCTCGCGGCTCGCGCTCCGGGCGCGCGGTGCTCATCCCGCTCGCCGGGTTATGCAGAGCTTCCCAAGGCAATTGCTGCACCGAGGCTTACAACGAATGCCATGCGCGTGCATAACCAATCGGTCAGTTCGCGGCACGTCATGGGGTATGAGGGAAGAGTGCGCGCTCGATCAGCCAGCACAAGGTGTGCCCCAGGCTGATGTGCCCTTCCTGAATCCGTGGCGTGGCATCGGCCGGGACGTGCAGACAGTAATCGCACAAATGCGGCATTTCTCCGCCCATGCGGCCGGTGAACCCAACGGTGACCAACCCTTTGTCACGGGCCTTGCGCAGAGCGTTCAGCACGTTGGGTGAGCGTCCGGAGGTCGAGATGCCAATGAAGACGTCTCCGCTCATCCCCACCGCTTCGATCTGGCGGGCGAATAAGTATTCGTAGCCATAGTCGTTGCCGATGGCGGTGAGCACCGAGGTGTCGGTGGTGAGCGCGAAGGCAGGTAGCCCCGGCCGGTCGTAGTTGAAGCGGCTGACCAGCTCCCCGGCCAGGTGCTGCGCATCGGCCGCGCTGCCGCCATTGCCGGCGAACAATATCTTGTTGCCGCGGCGCAGGGCCTCGATGCACGCCTTGGCGGCCTGAGCCAAGGTGGACTGGAGCCGCGTGTCTTCGCTCATCGCTCGCAGATTGTCGGCAGTCTCCTGCAGTTGGCTGCGGATGGCCTCGATCATCAGTAAATCTTCCATCCCTGCGTCCCGATTTCCGTGAAGTGACAGTTGAAGATCTGACCGCGTCCGGACAGGGCGCGGATGACATCCATGCGCCGCGCGGGATCCACCAGCAGCATCATGAAGCCGCCGCCGCCGGCACCGGAGATCTTGCCGGCGCGGGCGCCGGCCGCCCGGGCGAGTTCATAGGCTTCCTCGATCTGCGGGTTGGAGATGCTGCTCGCCATGCGCTTCTTCGCTTCCCAGCCGGCCTGCATGGAGGCGACCAGGCCCTCGAAGTCGCCCTTGAGCAGACTCTCTTTCATGCTGATGGCTTCCTGTTTGAGGGCATGCGTGGCCTCGATCGCGGCCTGATCCTGGCTGGCGATGTTCTTCGCCTGTTCGTCGATGATGCGCGCCGAATCGCGCGAGACCCCGCCGAAGAACAGCAACAATGATGCCTCCAGCTCGGACATGATCCAGTTTTTTATCCGCAGCGGATTGACCACCACCCGCTCCTCTGGATGGAACTCCATGAAATTGAAGCCGCCGAAGGTGGCGGCGTACTGATCCTGCCGCCCGCCAGAGAGACCGACCTCCTTGCGCTCGATTTCATAGGCCAGGCGGGCGATGTCGTATTCGCCCAGCGGGAGGTTCAGCCATTCGACGAAGGCCTTGATCATCGCCACCACCAGGGTGGAGGAGGAACCCAAGCCGGAACCCGGCGGCGCATCGGTGTGGGTGGTGAGCCTCAATGGCAGCGGCCGTCCGCCGTTGAAGTCGCGCACGATGCGGTTGTAGACCCCCTTGTGCAGGTCCAGGCGGCCGTCGAACGGCAAAAAGGGTTCGGCCGGCCCTTGCCAGGTCTCCTGTTTGTCGGCAGCGATGAACTGCACCTGCGACCACTGGGTCTCCGGCTCCAGGATGGCATAGGCGTACTTGTCGATGGTGGCGTTGAGTACCAGGCCGCCGTAGAGGTCGCAGTAGGGCGACACATCGGTACCGCCCCCTGCGAGGCCCAATCGCAACGGCGCGCGCGCGCGGATGATCATGTCTTGCCCTCCTCGTCTTTTTGCCTGATGCGCCGGGAAGTCTTCTCCCCGAGCAGGTGTTCGTACAACGCCTCATAGCGATCGGCGATGGCGCGGATGGAGTAGCGCGCCTCTACCTGTCGGCGCGCCTCGGTACCCAGGCTGCGGCCCTCCGGGCCCAGACACAGGGACAAGGCGCGTGCCATGTCCCGGGCGTTGCCGTGTTCATAGGTATAGCCCGTGCGCCCTGGCATGATCAGTTCCCGGGTGCCGCTCGCCCGCGCCGCGACACAGGGCAGGCCACAGGCCATGGCCTCCAGCACGACGTTGGGCAATCCCTCTTTCAGGGAGGGGAGCACCAGCACATCCGCGCTCTGGTACCAGGGCAGGATGTCGGGGGTGAAATCCCGTAGTTGGAAGAGTTCCGGTGCCCCCTGGCTCAGGCCCTGCAGCCGGCCGCGCAGTACCCCGTTGGGGTCCTCCCGGCTCTGGGGTCCCACGGCCACGAGCAGGGCCCCGGTGTCGAAGCCGCGGTTGGCTACCCACCGCTCGGCCAGCCAGAGGATGTTCTTGCGTTCGTCCAGCACGCCCACGTACAGGGCGATGGGGCGCCCGGCTGGCAGCCCCAGGCCAGTGCGCAGCCTGACCCGCTCGGCATCCGCGGCAGGGTGGAAACGCTCGGTGTCCACGCCATTGGGCAGATAGTGGATACGCGTCGGGACCATGCCGCCGGCGCGGAACTCCTGGACCAGGTCCTGGCTGATGGCGACATAGGCATCGACCCGCCGCAACATGAACCGGTGCAGCCAGCCAATGACTGGGCGGCTCAGATCCTGCAGATCGTCATGGGCCAGGCTGGCCTTGACCAGGGTCTTGAGCCCGGTCAGCCGACCCAGCGGGCCGATGAAGGCGTGCGTGTAGTAGGCGCCGTGGCTGTGCAGGATGTCGAATTCGCGCTGGTGCTGCCAGACCCAACGCGCTAGGTTGTACCAGAGCCGGAACTCACGATGCTTGCGCATGCGCCCCGCCTCGAGACGCCAGACTAGGAAACCATCCACTTCGTCGGACTCCGGCAAATCGGCCCACCGATTGGTAATGAACGCGATGTGGTGGCCCCGCTTGCGCAGCTCACGCGCCAGTGTCAGCGCCTGAAGTGCCGCACCGCTGTACTCCGGGTCGAAATAGGCGGTGTACATCAGCACCCGCAGAGGGCGCTGCGTGGGCTGGTTGGCGCTGTTCATTGCGCTTGATATCGGTTATTGGCCTGGCTACTGTTCTGAATGCCTGTGTTTGTCTACATGCCGTCAAAGACCGGGCTTGGACCCGAGGACTCCTTCGTCGGACGACGGAAGACCGCACTGACGCTTTTCCTCGGCATCCGCTCGGCTTCAGGTGACAGCCATCCGGTTAAATCGACCTCTGATCCGTTCGGCATTGGGCTGTATCGGCAACATCCCTAGAGTAGTCGAAAAAGCCTACCTTCGCACTCCCATGGTGTCTCGAGAACAACCTCGACCGGAAGGATGCATTGTGACCCGAATGCCACTGTCCTGGGCCGGCAAGCGGGCGCGTAGCGGTCTCAGCATATGGGTGAGTGGGAACGTAGGCAAACTCGTCAGCATGATCAGGCTGTTGCGAAACGAATCAAGCGGTCAACTGAGGTTTTTTAGGTTCAATAACCATGCCCCTCCAACCACGCCGCGAGCATCACCAGTGCCCAGACGCGAAAGTCGAGACCCAGCTCACCGGCAATGAAGCGGCGCGCATGGTTCGCCACCTCCTCGGGTGCGACTAGCTCCCAGCGCTTCCAATCCGCCTCCAGCAGATAACGGCGTACCAGCTGGAAATCTTCCACCGTCAAGAAGGCCTGTAGGGGAAAATCGAAGCCGTGCTTGGGTCGTTCCCAGAGGTTGCGCGCCATCTGCCGCGCGAGCAAGTCGCGCAACAGTCGTTTGGATTGGCCCGGACGGTAGCGGTAGTCCACGGGTAAGGCGCGGATGAACTCGTCCACCGATCGGTCCCAGTAGGGATAGCGCACCGTCAGGCCGGTGATGAAGGCGGCATGGTGCAAGCGGTCGCAGGTCATGGCGTCCAGCACAGCGCTGTAGCGTTGGAAGTGGGCTGGGCGTGGGAAGCGGGAGAAGGTGCGGTATAACGGCGTTTGCTCGAGCTCGGCCGGCTCGCCGCTCAGGGCCTCGATTTCCTGTCGGGTGAAGCCACGCCAGCGCAGGGTCAACTCCGCGGGATGTTCGAAGTCGAGGATCGGTGCATAGCCATCCAGGCGAGGCAGGTGGCGCAGGACACTGACGCCCGTACGCCGCAACCAGCCGGGCAGCAGGCTGGCGTATTGCACTGCGACGCGAACATGTCGCGGTGGCATGGCACCGAAAGCCTCGTCGGCGCCACTGCCATCCAGCACCACGTCGTGATGCGCACGACAGTGTCTGAAGGCCAGGATCGTCGGCGGTATGGCCGGGTCGGCCATGGGTTGCTCGGCATGGCAGGCAAAATCCTGCACTGCCTGCACGTAGTCGTCTTGAGAGAAATGCAATACCGTGTGGCGTAGGCCCAGATGTCGGCTCACGGCCTTGGCGCTGGGGGCCTCGTCGAGACGCGGATCGGCGAAGGCAACGGTGACGGCGGTAAGGTCGGGCCTGACCTTGGCCGCGAGGGCGAGAAGCAGGGAAGAGTCCACACCGCCGCTGAGAAAGGCGGCAGGGTTGGCCGCGTCCGCCAGACGAGCGGCGATGCTGTGCCGGAGCAGGCCATCCAGTCTATCCAAGGCCTCTTCGTAACCGGGGGATGGCTCTTCCGCTGCCGTCTGTGTACGACGGATGGACCTCCCCGCCGGCGACCAGGTCAGCAGCTGTCCTGCATCGAGCGCATAGATCCCCTCGAATAGGGTGTTGGGGGGCGCGATCTCCAACAGGTGCAGATATTCTTGCAGGGCTCGCCGGTCGATGCGGCGCCCAACGCCCGGCAGGCGAAACAAGGCATCGAGTTGGGTGGCGAAGGCAATGCGCCCGTTGTCAGGGAAGCTATAGAAGAGGTTTTGCGCGCCAGACCGGTCGCGGTAGAGGTGTACGTGCCCATCCTCATAAATGGCCAAGGCGAACTGGCCATCCAGGTGGTCAATGAACTGCAAGGACCAGCGTCGGTAAGCAGCCCCGAGGAGCTGGGCCTGGGTAGTGGCCTCGGTGAGGGCGAGCTCCCGGCGCAGCGCTTCGGCGTTGTAGAGCTCGCCGCAGAAGATCAGGCAGTGCTGCTGCTCTGTCTGGCAGAAGGCCCATGCCGTCCCAGCGGACCAGGCGGCAGCAAGGAGAGGGCCGATCTGTACCTGAGGCGCAGGCAGGCGTCTGCCCACAATATCCGCGCCGCCCGCCCACCCCTGATGTGCGCATAGACCATAAAAACCGGCGCGTGGCAGGGATCCATGCCAGGGGCCTGCATCGGTGGCAACGACTGGGGGCGTCGGCGGCGTCATCTCAAAACCTGTCCATCCCAGTGGCCTGTGCCCGTTTGCTGACTTTCACGGCCCTTGCCTGCAGACATCGCCGGCAATGCCTTATCAGGAGAGGTTTTGGGAGTGTAAGCTCGTGCGGTCAAAAATGACGCGCTCCGCGACCATGGCGGCAAGAGCTGGTGTCCCACCGATCGATGGCTGCAATACGTCGCGGCACGACACGCCCCCGGGGCGAACCAGGGTGCGCAATCGGTTGCAGAAGCTCTGCCTCGGGGTGTGCTCGGCCACAGCGCTCAGGCGCAGCCTTCGGCCGAATCGGC
>CALAMX010000196.1 GCA_937925755.1 uncultured Burkholderiales bacterium | reverse complement strand
GGAAATCCCCCTGGACACCGATCTGGCCGGCCGCGCCGATGCCTTCAACCCCGCCGAGCTGCTGCTCGCCGCCCTGTCCGCCTGCATCGTCAAGGGCATCGAGCGGGTGGCGCCCCTCCTCAAATTCGAGCTGCGCGGCCTTAAGGTGCGGGTGGATGGCGTGCGTCAGGACGCACCACCGAAGATGGCATCCATCACCTACGAGATCATCGTCGACACGGACGAACCCGAGCGGCGCCTGGAGCTGCTGCACGAGAACGTCAAAAGGTTCGGCACCGTTTTCAACACCGTGGCCCCCGGTACCCGACTCACCGGCGTGCTGCGACGCAAGCAATCAGCGTGATTTCCTGTTTTTTTCCTCAACCTGAAAGGAGCTCGACCATGAAAAAGACCCTGTCCGTCCTCTCCCTGGCCCTGGCGGCTGCCCTGTCCTTCAACGCCCAGGCCTACGACGAGGCCATGGCGGCGAAGATCGACCAGGTCACCAGCAAGATGGATCACGCCGGCCTGCTCAAGGGCGGCTGCAAAGTCTCTCCGGAGGACGTGCTCAAGACCCTGGCCGCGGGCAAGGAAAAGGTCACCCTGCTGGACGTGCGCACCCCTGCCGAGGCCAAGGTGGTGGCGCTGTCGCACCCGTCCGCCCTGCACATCCCGCTGGACAAGCTGTTCAAGCCGGAGAACCTCAGCCGGCTGCCCAAGGACGGCCGTATCTTCGTCGTCTGTCATTCGGGCAACCGGGCGGCAGGCGCCACCGCCCTGCTGAGCGCGGCGGGCTTCACCAACGTGTCTTACGTCAACGGCGGTCTCATCGCCCTGGTGACCAACCTCACGCCCAAGACCGTCCCGGTGGAGTGAGCGCCGGGCATGGACATCACCGGGCTGCACACGACGGCCAGCGTCCTGGTGTTCGTGATCGCCCTGGTGTTTGCCATGCTGGGCCTGGGCGGTGGCATGCTCTACGTGCCGCTGTTCAAGTGGTTGGACTTGCCGCTCAAGACCGTGGCCATCCCCCTGGGCCTGCTGCTCAACGGGGTGACCACCGCCTCCGCCCTGGTCCGCTACGCCCGCGAAGGGCTCGTGGACTATCGCGGGGGCTTGCCAGCGGCCCTGGCGGCCCTGGTCGCCGCACCCCTGGGAGCGCATGCCACCCGCTATGTCCCCAAGGACATCCTCATCTTCCTGTTCGCAGGCCTCACCCTGCTGGCAGCCCTGTACGCCTTGCAAAGCGCGGCCCGGCCCGAACGCCCCCGGGGCATGAGTCCGCGGCGGCGACTCGCCATCGGCCTCGCCCTCGGCAGCGGTGAGGGCTTCGTCGGCGCGCTCCTGGGTGTGGGGGGCGGCTTCATCGTCGCGCCGGTGCTGATGATGCTCGGCTTCGGTGCCCGACAGGCGGCGGGCACGACAGCCTTCATCGTCACCTTCGCCTCCGTCTCCGGCTTCGCCGCCCATGCGGCGGAAGGCGATATCGACCCGGCGCTGGCCATCCTCACCGTGCTGGCCGCCATGGCCGGTTCGCAACTGGGCGCCTGGATCACGGCCAAGCGGGCCAAACCCGGCTGGGTGAAACGGCTGTACGCCCTGCTGCTGCTGGGTGTGGCAACCAAGTTGTTGTGGGACAGCCTCGCCCCATGAAAGGAATGAAACATGAGCAATGACCGCGAAGTCCTCCTCAAAGCCCTGGAATTCCACGGCCACCGCTGCTGGGCCTCGGTGGCCGGGGTGCGCGCGGGCCTGGCCGCCCTGCGCGTGCTCGCTGTGCAGCGCTCGGCCGGCCGTCAGCTGCACGCCTTCGTCGAGATCGGCGAGGATCATGGCGGCATGTGCTTCGGCGACGGCGTGCAATACGCCACCGGCTGCACCCTGGGCAAGGGCAATCTGGAGAAGACGCCCTACGGCAAACTGGCCGTGACCCTGATCGAGCGGGCCAGCAACCGCGCCGTGCGGGTGAGCTACAAACCCACGCTGGCAAAGCGGATCGCCGAATCCGCCTTCATGGTGAAACGCGCCCAAGGGATCGAGCCGGACCAGATCCCCGAGGCCGAGCAGATGGAACTCGTGGACCTGGTCTGGAACGCGCCGGAATCCGACATCCTGACCATCGGCGAGGTGTTCCGCCTCGATCGGGAGTGGTTCCCTGAGCGGATGGGCTTCGTGCCCTGCGCCATCTGCGGTGAGCTGACCGCACGCGCCTATGTGCGCGTGCTGGGCGACAAGCAGGTCTGCATCCCCTGCTCCGGTTACGGGCGCTGAGCGATGCGGCACGTGCAGGTGTTGGGCTTCGACTGCGCCGCCTGCCGCAAGACCCATGCGCGCATCGCCGAGGTGGCCGCCGCCCTGGGGGTGGCGGTCCGCCTGGAAAAGGTGGGTGACCCGCGTCTGCTCGCCGAACATCGAGTGCTGGTGCCGCCCGGCGTGGTGGTGGACGGTCGGCTGGTGCATTCCGGCGGCGTACCGGAGCGCCGGCTGATCGAGGCCTGGCTGGCCTGAGCCAAAACAAAGGGCGCTAGACAACCCGAGATCGGCAATTCCCGCTTTCGTTTCGGGTTAGCCCGAAGTAGCCAAGCCGACCTATTGCTGGCGTACCCCAAGATCAACCCCCACCCGCCTACTGGGGGTGGGGAAAGAGTTGTTGGTGGCCGTCTCAAAACCGTTCAGGCAACGGTTGGCGCAGCCGCCTTGCCGCCACCACCATATTGGCCAGGGCCGCCTCGGTCTCTGGCCAGGCGCGGGTCTTCAGCCCACAGTCCGGATTGACCCACAGCCGCTCGCGTGGGATTCGCTCGGCGGCCTTTTGCAGCAGCTTCACCATGGCTTCGATCTCGGGCACGTTGGGCGAGTGGATATCATAGACGCCAGGGCCGATCTCGTTGGGATACTCGTAATCGGCAAAGGCGTCCAGAAGCTCCATGTTGGAGCGCGCCGTCTCGATGGTGATGACGTCGGCATCCAGTTCGGCGATGGCAGCGATGATGTCGTTGAACTCCGAGTAGCACATGTGGGTGTGGATCTGTGTTTCATCCTTCACCCCAGAGGTGGCTAGGCGGAAGGCCTGCACCGCCCAGGCGAGATAGTCGTCGCGCCCACGTGCACGCAATGGCAGGGCCTCGCGGAAGGCTGGCTCATCCACCTGGATCACCTGGATGCCGGCGGCCTCTAGGTCGTGGATTTCGTCCCTGAGCGCCAGCGCGATCTGCATGGCGGTGTCGCGCCAGGGCTGGTCGTCGCGCACGAAGGACCATTTGAGCAGGGTCACCGGCCCGGTGAGCATCCCCTTCATGGGTTTTTGCGTCAGTGACTGGGCGTAGGTGATCCAGGCCACGGTCATGGGCGCCGGGCGTGCCACGTCGCCATAGATGATGGGTGGTTTCACGCAGCGCGAGCCATAGGACTGCACCCAGCCGTGGGCGGTGAAGGCGAAACCGGCCAACTGCTCGCCGAAGTACTCCACCATGTCGTTGCGCTCCGCCTCGCCGTGCACCAGCACGTCCAAGCCCAAGCGTTCCTGGACCTCGACGGCATGGCGGATCTCGGCACGCATCCGCGCTTCATACTCGGCCTGGCTGATGCGCCCGGCGCGATAGTCGCGCCGGGTGGCGCGAATGGCGGCGGTTTGGGGGAAGGAGCCGATGGTGGTGGTCGGCAGCAACGGCAGGTTCAAACGCGCGCGCTGCAGCGCCGCGCGAACGGGATAGGGCGAGGCGCGACGGGCATCCTCGGGCCGGATGGCGGCAAGCCGGGCGCGCACGGCGGGGTTGCTCACGCGCGGCGAGGCCCGTCGGGTGGCGAGGGCAGCGCGGTTTTCCGCCAGTGCCGCGGCCACCGCGTCACGGCCCGCGTCCAGGGCGCGCGCCAGGATGGCAAGCTCGTCCAGTTTCTGCACCGCGAAGGCGAGCCAGGGGCGGACCTCGGGGTCCATGTCGGTCTCCAGCGCGAGATCCAGCGGCACGTGCAGGAGCGAGCAGGACGGCGCCAGCCACAGCCGCTCGCCCAACCTGGCGTGCAAGGGCTCAAGCCGCTTGAGCTGGGCGTCGAGGTCGGTGCGCCAGACATTGCGGCCGTCGATCACGCCTACGGACAGCATCGTGGTCGCCGGTAGCCAGTCCGCGACTTGCGTAAGCTCCTCCGGCGCGCTCACGGCATCCACATGCAGACCGGCCACCGGCAGCTTCACCGCGCTGAGCAGATTGTCCGCCAACGCGCCGAAGTAGGCCGCCACCATCAGCTTGGGGCCGGCGTTCTGCAGGCGGTGGTAGGTCCGTTCAAAGGCCAGGCGCCAGTTTTGCGGCAGGTCCAGGACGAGGATGGGCTCGTCCAATTGCGTCCACTCAACGCCCTGAGCGGCCAGGCGCGCCAGGATCTCGCCATACACGGGCAATAGGGCGTCGAGCAGGTCGAGCTTGTCGAAGCCACCTTGCGCCTTGGCCAGCCACAGCCAGGTTAGCGGCCCTACCAGCACGGCCTTGGGCCTGTGACCGAGGGCCTTGGCCTCCTCGACCTGTTCGAACAGGTCCTCGCGCGCCAGCGTGAAGCGTTGCCCCGGCGCGAGCTCTGGCACGAGGTAGTGATAGTTGGTGTCGAACCACTTGGTCATCTCACAAGCGAAGGTGGGCTCGCCGCTGGGCGCACGGCCGCGCGCCATGCGGAAATAGGTATCGAGATCGACCTTGCCGCCGGTCCAGCCGAAGCGCGCCGGCACCACGCCCAGGCGCGTGCTCATGTCCAGCACGTGGTCGTAGAGGGAGAAGTCCCCGACCGTCACGTAGTGACAACCGGCTGCGGCCTGCAAGGCCCAATGCCGCGCGCGTAATGTGCGCGCCACGGCGAGCAGGTCGTCGGCGCTGCGCTCACCCTTCCAATAGCCCTCCAGGGCCCATTTCAGTTCGCGTTGGGCGCCCATACGAGGCAAGCCCAGGGTGTGGATGTATGGCATGTGCTCGCTCCAGAATGCAGGGAGCCTTAAGTCTCGTGCAGCCATTAGAATGAGGCAAACGATTGTTTTTCAGGATTTAATGAGCAGATTTCATGATCGAACTCCGTCACCTCCGCACCCTGCTCGCCTTGGCCGAGGCCGGCAGCCTGACGCTGGCCGCCCAGCGGCTCCATCTGACGCAATCGGCCTTGTCACACCAGATCCGGGAGCTGGAAGAACGCCTGGATGTACCCCTGCTCGACCGGAGTGCCCGACCACCCCGGCTCACCCAGGCCGGCGAGCGCCTTCTGGTCCTCGCGCGCCGCGTGCTACCCCTGGTGGACGAGACCCTCGGCGAGCTGCGCGCCTTGGGGCGTGGCCGTGCCGGTCGGCTCTATATCGCCAGCGAGTGCCACAGTTGCCTGGAGTGGCTACTGCCGCGCCTGCGTCACTACCGCGCGCGTTTTCCGGGCGTAGAGTTGGACGTGCTCGCCTCGGCCAGTCTCGACCCCCTGCCTCGCCTGCTCGACGGCAGCCTGGACGTCGTCTTGTCGCCCGACCCGCGCCCCCTGTCGGGGGTCGTCTGGACGCCGCTGTTCCACTACGAGATGCGCCTGGTGGTTGCCAGTGGGCATCCCCTGGCGCAACGCGCCCGCATCGAGCCAGCCGACCTGGCCGCCGAGACCTTACTGGTCTATCCCGTGCCCAGGGTACGGCTGGATGTCTTCACCCGCTTTCTCTGGCCGGCGGGCGTGGAGCCGGCGCGGGTGCGTCCGGTCGAGAGCACCACCATGCTCATCGAGCTGGCGGCGCTGGGGCAGGGTGTGACGGTGCTACCCGCCTGGGCCTGCGCCCACGCCCTCGGCGAAGGCCGTATCCACACGCTGCGCTTGGGAAGTGGCGCAGGGCTCGACGGTACCTTGCATGCCGCCGTGCGCACTGCCGAAGCCGAACTGCCCCATGTCGCCGGTTTTCTCGCTATGTTACGCCACCCTTGATTCACCGGCCCGGAAATCGGCTCACCCCGCTCAGCTACATATGCTGAGCTTACCTAACGTAACAACAGCGTCGGTATTCGCGATGCGCGCAACAGATCCGAGGTCTTGCTGCCCAATAGCAGTGTGCGCAGGGGCGAATGGCTGTAGGCGCCGATGATCAGCACGTCGATGTCCTGCTCGCGCACATAACGGGCGATCACGCTCTCCGGATCGCCGGGCAACAGGGCGGCCGGCACCTCGAAACCGGCGGACTCCAGCGTGCTCCTAGCCCAGTCGAACTGCTTGGGCGCCTCCTGATACGGTTTGCCGACCATGAGCAGATGGACTGGCATACCCCGGAACAGGGGGCAAGCGGCGATCAGCTCCACCCCACGCCGGGTCATGGCGCTGCCATCGAAGGCCAGCAGTGCGCGCCGGGGTTCCTCAAAGGCATCGGTGACGGTGAAGATGGGCTTGTGTAGGCTGCGTACCACCCGTTCGACATTGCGCCCCAGATCGCGGTGCGTGTGCTCGGCCGCCTCGCCGCGCCGGCCCAGCACGAACATGCGTACCCTGTCTTCCTGCTCGACCAGGGTCTCCTCTAGGGTGCCATGACGCAGCCGCGTATCGGGGAAATCCACCCCTGCGGCAATGGCCCGCTGGCGCAATCGATTGAGGAAGAGGCGGCCCTGCTCGTGGGCGGCGTGGGCACGGGCGGCGTCTTCCTCACTGAGCTTGTTGAGCAGCTTTTCCTGGGCGCCGATGCCGATGGCGCCGCTGTGGTCTTCGCCGGAGGCGCGTTCGGGGTGACGGTCGATGACATGCAGAAACTCCAGCGGCAGGCCCATGCGCCGGGCCACCCAAGCGGCGTAATCGGCCACATAGTCCGCGAAGCGGGACTGATCGACACAGGCCAGGATCTTGCTTTCGTTTTCCATGTCCGTCTTTTCCCTTTAGTGCATCAACCGTTCCACGGCGTCGGGCTTGTCATGTACCGCGAAGCGGTCCACCAGCGTGGCGCTCGCCTCATTCAGGCCGACGACCTCCACCTCGGTGCCCTCACGACGGAACTTCAGCACCACCTTGTCCAGGGCGCTCACCGCCGTCACGTCCCAGAAGTGGGCGCGGCTGACGTCGATGCGCACCTTGTCGATCACCTCCTTGAAGTCGAAGGCGGCGACGAAACGGTCGGCGGAGGCAAAGAACACCTGACCAATGACATGGTAGTGCCGGACCCGGCCCTCCTCCACGGTCCGCGAGGAGACGTGCAGCACCTGGCCCACCTGGTGCGCGAAGAAGAAACCGGAGAGCAACACGCCCACCAGCACCCCTTTGGCCAGGTCGTGGGTGGCCACCACCACGACCACGGTGGACAGCATGACCACGCTGTAGCTCAAAGGATGGGTCTTCAGGTCGCGCAACGAGCCCCAGTTGAAGGTGCCGATGGAGACCATGATCATCACCGCCACCAAGGCGGCCATGGGGATACGCGACACCCAGTCGCCGGCGAACACGACGAGCAACAGCAAGAACACCCCCGCCGCCAGGGTGGAGAGCCGGCCGCGGCCGCCAGATTTGATATTGATCACCGACTGGCCAATCATGGCACAACCGGCCATACCGCCCATGAAGCCAGAGGCGATGTTGGCGATGCCCTGGCCGACACATTCGCGGTTCTTGTTGCTATTGGTGTCGGTCAGGTCGTCGACGATCGTGGCAGTCAACATCGATTCCAACAGCCCCACCACGGCCAGGGTGGCGGAGACCGGGAAGATGATGGTGAGGGTCTCCCAGTTCAAAGGCACGTCCGGAAGCAAGAATACCGGCAGACTGTCGGGCAACTCGCCCATGTCGCCTACGCTGCGGACGTCCAGGTCGAGGCCGATGGCCACAGCGGTCAACACGACGATGGCCACCAGTGGCGAGGGCACCGCTTTGGTCAGATAGGGGAACAGATAGATGATCGCCAAGCCGCCTGCGACCATGGCATAGACCTCCCAACTGGCGTTGGTCAGCTCCGGCAATTGGGCCATGAAGATGAGGATGGCCAGTGCGTTGACGAAACCGACGATCACGGCGCGGCCGACGAAGCGCATGAGCGAAGCCAAGCGTAGCCAGCCGGCGATGATTTGCAACACGCCGGTGAGTATGGTAGCGGCCAGCAAGTATTGCAGGCCGTGCTCCTTGACCAGCGTCACCATCAGCAGGGCCATAGCGCCAGTGGCGGCGGAGATCATGCCCGGCCGGCCACCGGTAAAGGCGATCACCGTGGCGATACAGAATGAGGCGTAGAGCCCCACCTTGGGGTCCACCCCGGCGATGATGGAAAAGGCGATGGCCTCGGGGATCAGTGCCAGGGCCACTACGAGGCCGGCGAGCAGATCGTTGCGGATGTTGGATAGCCAGTCTTGTCGTAGCGATTTCATTTTGCATTGCTTAAGGAAGGCCGGTCAGCGACGCACCCTGCGGTCAGGTGCCAACCCCTGGGTAACCACTTTGCCGCGCAGCGCTAGCGCAGCGGTCGCGGCGGTGACAGCAGCGGCTGACGGCGAGACACCCTAGGATAGGCCGCGGTGAATATAGATTTATTTTATTATTATAAAATTATTTTTATATTTCAGGCGTGGTGCGGGCTGGCTTAGCGCCTGCGGCCACATTCGCTGCAAAACACCACGGCCGGATCGGCGGCCAGCCGTTCTGGCTCGATCTCGTTGCCGCATTCGCAGCACAGACCATAGGCGCCTGCGCTGATACGCGCCAAGGCCGCGTCCAGCATGCGTAGGCGCCGCTCGGTGCGGGCTAGCATGCTCTGTGCCATGGCCTGCTGCTGCATGGCATCCATGCGCGTCAGACGCCCGACGCTGGACTGATCGAGCTGCACTGGGGCGGCCGCGACCCGTTCCTCGATCATGGCCTGCTCGAGCCGCTGCCGCTCCTGTAACAGGCGTTGGCGGGCTGTGTCGAGGTCGGACGGTGACCTGCCAGACATCTTCGGTTTCATTCAAAAAGCGCGTATTTTGACCGAAGACCTGTGTTCATGGAAACTTGAAAGTTTTTTCACCGAAGCCAAGCATGCATCCCGAGACAGAAGAACGCGCCCGCCTTAAGACCGTTCTGGCGGTGTTACGCGCCGCGCTGGAACGCATCGAGGCGCGCCTGGACGACTACGCCCGCGACATCCAGCGGCAAAAGGAATACCTCTGGGAACACCGCGCCGAGATGGACCACGTGGAGAAGATCAGCACCCGGCAGTCGATCGAACAGGCCCTCGCCGCCGGCGAGGGCCTGCTGGCGCGCCGCAAGCGGCTCTCCAGGCTGCTTGCCGTGCCCTATTTCGGCCGCGTCGATTTCCTCCGCACTGGGGACGACAAACCGCTAGACGTCTACATCGGTGTGCATGCCTTTGAGGACGAGACGACGCACAGGCCCCTGATCTACGACTGGCGCGCGCCCATCGCCGGCCTGTTCTACGACTACGAACTGGGGCCGGCGCGTTATGTCTCGCCGGCCGGCGCGGTGAGCGGCGAGATCACTTTGAAGCGCCAGTTCCGCATCCGCGATGGGGTGATGGAGTTCATGCTGGACAGCGCGCTTCCCATCCTCGACGAGGTGCTGCAGAAGACCCTGAGCCAGGCCACCAACGCCCGTATGAAGGACATCGTCGCCACCATCCAGCGCGACCAGAATGCCATCATCCGCAACGAGGCGGCGGATACGCTGATCATTCAAGGCGTGGCCGGTTCCGGCAAGACTTCCATCGCCCTGCACCGTATCGCCTTCCTGCTCTACCGCTTCAAGGACAGCCTGAGTTCCAAGGACATCCTCATTGTCTCGCCCAACCGGGTGTTCGCGGATTACATCGCCAACGTGCTGCCGGAACTGGGTGAGGAGCGCGTGGCCGAAACCCAAATGGAGGCCCTGGCCGACGAGTTGCTGGACTACAAGTACAAGTTCCAGACCTTCTTCGAGCAAGCGGCCTTGTTGTTGGAAGGTGGCGACGAGGGGCTTGCCGAACGCCTGCGCTTCAAGTCCAGCCTGGACCTCATCAAGCGTCTGGATGAATACGCAGAGCATGTGGAGGCCAGGCGTTTCTCGCCCACCGACCTATGGCTCGGCCGCCGTCTGGTACCGGCCTGGTACCTGGCAGAGACTTGGACCAAACATCGGACCTTGCCGGTCAAGGCACGCCTTGAGCGTCTGGCCGCAGCGGTCGAGCAGAACATCGGCATCCACTACCACCACGACCTCACACTCGAGGAGCGGCGCACACTGAGGGAAGCGCTCAAAGGGATGTATCAGAGCGCCACCCTACGCGAGACCTACAAGCAATTCTACGACTGGCTGGGACGCCCCGATCTGTTCAGGCCAGCCAAGGGCGGCCGGCTCGAATATGCCGACGTCTTCCCGCTCATCCATCTGAAAAGCCGGCTGGAGGGCCTGCCCCGCCACCACCGCCAGGTAAAACATCTGGTGGTGGACGAAATGCAGGACTACACGCCGGTGCAGTACGCGGTGCTGGCCCGGCTGTTCCCTTGCAAAAAGACCATCCTGGGCGACGCCAACCAGTCGGTGAACCCCATCACCGGGTCCACCGCCGAAACGATCCGTGCCGCTTTAGGCCAAGGCGAGTGCGTGCGCCTGAACAAGAGCTACCGCTTAACCTGGGAGATCGCCCAGTTCGCCCAGCGCATCATCCCCAACCCTGACTTCGTCGCCCTCGAACGCCACGGCGAGGAACCCCGTATCATCGCCTGCAAAAACCAGCGCGCGCAGATCGACCTGATCCGCGCCGAGATTGCTGCCTTCCGGGCCTCCGGGTATACCACCCTGGGTATCGTCTGCAAGACCCAAAAACAAGCCGAACGGTTGTATAAAGCGCTCGATGGTGAGGCCCAGGGGCTAAATCTGCTCGATGCCCACAGCGACGTCTTCACTGCCGGCGTGCTGGTGTGCTGTGCGCATCTGGCCAAGGGGTTGGAGTTCGACCAGGTCATCGTCCCACAGGCCGATGCCGAAAACTACCGATCCGACATTGACCGTCACCTGCTCTATATCGCCTGCACGCGGGCCATGCACCGGCTGCTCGTCAGCCACGTGGGCGAACCGACCGGATACCTCGCCCCACGCGGACGAACATGGCCCCCTCCAGGAGATGAAAGCGGTCATGTCCGTCCCTCACCTTACTGCCCTCTCCCGGTGGGAGAAGGGAGCAGCGAGAGTCGACTGCGCCGACTTTCATGCTCAGGAAGCTCTGCATGACCAGCGAGCGGGAGACAACCGCCATGCACCCGGAGCGCGAGCCGCGAGACATAACATGAGGCTCGGCGAGGGAGCGTGAAGCACGGATTTTTGTTGCCTGGTCAAGCAGACCCCACCATTGCATCGGCCAGCGCTCCCGCTATCCTTTCTCCTCCAACATCAACCCAAGTGCCAAGGGGACTGGACTCATACAAATGCTTGTGATGAGACCAAATAAAGACTATATTAGGTCTTTTTTGAATCAGAAAATCAGGTCATGCGCTACTCATCGCAAATCAAACCCATCAGTTACCTCAAGGCGAACGCCGCCGAAGTCCTGGCCCGATTGACTGAGGAGCGGCAGCCGCTGGTCATCACCCAGAACGGGGAGGCCAAGGCAGTCATTCAGGATGTCGCCTCCTATGAAGAAACGCAGGAAACGCTGGCGTTGTTGAAAATTCTCGCGCTCGGCAACGCGGAGATCGAAGCCGGCAAGGTCAAGCCCGTGGTCGAGGTCGTCGCAAGATTGCGGGCCAAACCGGCAGCCAGGTAATGGCAGGGCGGGAATACGAAGTCTTGCTGACCGCAGGGGCCGAGCAGGATCTGGAATCGATCTACGTCTACATCGCGGAATTCGATTGCAAGGCCAATGCCGACTACGTGCTGGATCGGTTACTGGATGTCGTCGAGAGCCTATCGGCTTTTCCCGAGCGTGGCACCTACCCCAAGGAACTGGTGGCCCTTGGCATCCGGGATTACCGTCAGACCGCTTTCAAGCCCTATCGCGTGATCTACCGTATCATGGCGCAGGAGGTCTTCATCTATGTGATCGCCGACGGCCGGCAGGATATGCAGTCGCTCTTGGCGCGTCGCCTCCTTGGGAGCTGACGGTCCGTAGCAACCCGCAGCAGTGCTCATTGACCCTACAGGGGTCCCCGATTTTGAGACACTGGTTTAACCCCAAAACCGCTGTTGATCGCTTGATTCGTTTCGCAACAGCCTGATCATGCTGACGATTTTGCCTTCGTTCGCACTCACCCAGGGGGTGAGACCGCCACGCGCCCGCTTGCCGGCCCAGGAGAGCACCCGGCTTTGTGTCTGCGACGAAACGAGCCTGGTTGTAGGGATAGGTTTACCAGGCTCGTTTGCGCTTCTCCTTGCGGGGGGCGCCCCGCAGCGTCGGCCGAGGGGCCCCGCGCGAGCGGGGATGGGCGAGCAGGGGATGCCGGCGACTGCAGGTAGGGCGCCAGCATCCCGCGACGGGGTCGCACCCCCAGAAGGGGCCCGGCTCCGCCCGTCGCGGTCGCCCTGCCGCAGCGACGTGGCGGCTTACCTCACCGGCGCCCGCACGTGCTTCGGATCGCACTTCATCGACCCCAAGCTCAAGGAGAGCGACTTCGTGGTCAAGCGCCTCTCCACCGGCCAGACGGTGCGGGTGGTGATCAACGCCGCCACCTATCCGCACGATGTGCGCACCCAGATGAAGAAGATGGAATCGGGCCAGTACGAGCCCGCCGACATCGACCTGTTCCAGGACCTACAATGTGCCTATGCGAAAAAGCTGGTCACCCGGCCGGCCATCGAGTCGGTGGACGTCATCGACAACCCCGATTACTCCTGGACCGCCCCCTGCCAGGACCTGGGGACGCGCAAGGACAACGCCTTCAAGCACGTGCCGGAAGCGCACTGGGCCATGCGTTTACCCTCCCTTGCCAGCCTGATCCTCGGCGCCGGACTGCTGCCCGCCGCCCAGGCCGCCGAACCAGGCCCCGTCCTGTATACGCGATTCAACTGCACGCGCTGCCACGGCGCCGACGCGCGCGGCGGTGTGCGCCCCGATGCGCCGCCCCTGGCCGGCCTGGCGCCAGAGCGCATCGAGGAATAGGTGCGCCGTTTCCCCGCCAACCGCAACCATGACGATGTATTCGTCGGCTGCGGCGCCCGCCTTCCACCGGCGAGCTGCGCGAGATCGTCCGCGATCTCTCCGGTCTGCCCGCCCCCCCGGCGCAAGCCGCGTCCCTGATACCCGGCGCGGGCTGGCTTGCTATAAATAAAACAGCCGGCGCGGATGAAGCTGGTCCCAGCTCCCGGCCGCGCCGGGTCGATGACCCGCTTGGGAGTTCCAACCTCATGAACGACATTCCGATCATGGCCGCGGGCCTGGCCGTGCTGTCCGTCGCCTCGGGCATGCTCGGCCTGGGCGTGGCCTTCGCCGCCGTGCCCTTCCTGGGCCTGTTCATGGCCGACCTGGTGCACGAGGTGCAGCCGCTGTCCCTGGTCTTGAACGGCATCACCGCCCTGTTCTCTTTGTTCGGCTTTGCCAAGAGCGGCCTGGTCGATTGGCGGCCGGCCATCCTGCTGGCCGTGGTCACTACCCTGGCTGCCCCCCTCGGCGCCTGGCTTGCCCAGCAGGTGGACGCCCGCTGGCTGTGGGCGTTCTATTTCGCCGCCGTGGCCTTCCTCGCCTGGCGCATGTTCCTGCCGGACAAGCCGGGCCAGGCGGCCGAGGCCCAACCCAACCTCAAGCTCGCGCTGATCCTGGCCGCCCCCATCTCGGTGGCCGCCGGCATGCTGGGTGTGGGGCCGGGCTTCCTGCTGCTGCCCACCCTCATCCTGCTCAACTACGAGCCCAAGCATGCCGCCGCCATCAATGCGCTGGCGGTGACGCCGCCGTCCTTCTCGGCCCTGATCCCGCACATCGCCACTGCCCGCGTGGACCCGACCCTGGCCGGCATCCTCATCGTCGTCGGCGCCGCGGGGTCCTTTCTCGGCGCCCGGCTCACCAGCCTGTACGTGCCCGGAAAACGGTTGAAACAGGGCTTCGGCGTGCTCATCGTGGTGATGACCGCCTATAAGCTGTACCAGATCCTGACCCATTGAGGAGTCTGCCATGTTCGAACGCTTCATCGTCGCCACCGATCTCTCCCCCGCCTCCGACGCGATGGTGGGCTGTCTGGCCGGGCTCAAGGCCCTGGGCGGCCGTCACGCCCTGCTGCTGCAATGTCTGGACATGCGCGAGGCGGCCTCGGTGGCCCTGTCCTACACCACCGCCATGCTCGACGATTATCTGGCGCGGCAGAAGGCGGTACTGGAAAAGCAGGGCTTCGAGGTGGAGACCCGCATCGTGCCCGGCTTCGCCAAGAGCGAGATCAACCGCATCGCCCGCGAGGAGGGCTATGACCTCGTCGTCGTCGGTTCGCACGGTCATTCCATGCTCTCCGAGGCCCTGCTGGGTGGCGTAGCCAGCGAGGTGTTGCACGGCGCCACGCGGCCGGTGCTGGTGGTGCGCCTGGAGCGCGACGCGGCGAGCGGCGAGGTCTGCGTGCTGCCCGCCGGTTGCGACCTGGCCAGCCACGTGCTCTATGCCACCGACTTCTCCGACAACGCCGACCGGGCCTTCAGCGTGGTCGAGGCCCTGGCCGCCGTCGCCCGCCGTATCACCCTGCTGCACGTGCTGGATACCCGTGGCGAGGCAGCGGAACTGGCCGCCATCGATCGCGACCGCCTCGAAGCCCTGAAGGCCCGACTACAGGCCAAGGGCAGCGCCGAGGTGACGGTGGAGGTGCGCAGCGGCAAGCCCTATCAGACCATCGTCGATACCGCAAGAGCACTGGGGGTCCATCTCATCGTCCTGGGCAGCCAGGGCCGCGGCTTCGTGCCCGAGCTGTTCCTGGGCAGCGTCAGCCACCAGGTGGCGCGCCACGCCCCGGCGCCGGTGCTACTGGTGCCGGCGGCGCGCTGAGGGCCGGCGCACCCGCCGTTACACACCGTAACCGGTGGTAACGAACTCTCAGGACAAGGGATGTTCGAACAATCAGGAGAAAGATGTCCGAATGACCGATTTCTCCGATTGTTCAATTTTCCCATGGGGGTCGAAATGAAATCCCTGATCCTGAATCCTTCCCGCAAGGCCTTCGTCTGCGCCGTGCTGGCCGCCGCTGCCCTGGGCGCGGGCATGAATGCCGTGGCCGGCGGCCCCTTCGGCTGGCGTTACGCGCCCCAAGGGTATTACTACCAGACCCAGCAGCGCGACCGCGCCGAGGTCGAGAAACAGGCCCGCGCTGCCTTGGACCACGCCGTCAAGGGCGAGGTCTGGAAGAGCCCGCGCGGCAACACCCACATCCCGCTCGTGAACAAGGACAAGCTGGTCATCGGCAACCTCTGGGAAGAGGCCGATCTCAAGGCGGTGGAGTTCGGCGCCTACTGGACCGGCCGCTACGGCACCAAGGTGGAGCTGGTGAGCGGCGGCAAAGTGGTGGGCACCCTCTGGCTGCAATGAGGGTCTGACGCGGGCCGGCGGCGCCGGCCCGCTTTTCTTACGCACACGAGGGGTACGAGATGAAACGCCCTTGGCGCGGGGCGAGGGCTTCTACCAGCGCTTTCCGCGCTTTCCCGACAGCCCGCTGGTGACGAAATACAAGCTGCTCGACGACCCGGGGCGCTACAGCGCCACCAAGCAGGAAGCCGACCGCAACGTCTGGCGGGTGCCCAGCCTGCGCAACGTGGCACAGACCGCGCCCTACTTCCACAACGGCTCTGCCAAGACCCTGGAAGAGGCGGTGCGGATATGCGCCAAGGGAGGCAGCAACGTGGACCTGAAACCGGCCGAGGCCAAGTCGTGAAGATGGGGGATACCGAAAGCTTCGCCACTTGGGACGAGACTTTCCGCTGGCTCAAGGGGCGGGGCTTGAAGGGCGTGATGTTCGTGATCTCGGACCCGCATGGCGGGCTGACGGAATCGGTTGCCCGGCATTTTCA
>CALAMX010000195.1 GCA_937925755.1 uncultured Burkholderiales bacterium | reverse complement strand
GCCATGCCAGTCCCAGATCTCCTGACGTTCGGGGTCGTAGTACAGGGCGTTGACCGTGAAGTCGCGCCGCGCAGCATCCTCGGCATGGGTGCCGAAGACGTTGTCGCGCAGGATCATGCCGTCCTCCGTCGTCACCCGCTCCGCATCGTCTTCCTCGCCCTGTGGGTTGATCGCCCGGAAGGTGGTGACCTCGATGGTCTCGCCACCACAATAAACGTGCACGATACGAAAGCGGCGGCCGATGATGCGCGAGCGCCGGATGAGGGCGCGGATCTGGTCCGGGGTAGCGTCGGTGGCCACGTCGAAGTCCTTGGGCGTGCGTCCCAGCAGCATGTCGCGCACCGCCCCGCCGACCACGAAGGCAGCATAACCGCCCTCACGCAGGATGCGGCAGATCCTAAGGGCGCAGGGCGAGACCCGGTCGCGCGTGATGCCGTGTTGTTCGAGTGGCAAAATGTGTGGGGCGGCTGGGGCACGGCCGCGTCCGAACACCTTGCGCAGGATGCGGATGATCATCGGCTGGACGCGGTAACGCCCAGGACCATCGGCTGGTGACTGGACTGGGCCCGGCAGGTTCGCAGGTTCGACATCGTTGCCGCTATTATAGCGGCTTGCCGCCAAGCTGCCTGCCGGGCTACATTTGCGGCCCATCGACTAAAACTTGACAAGGACACGGCAGTGCTCGACCTCATCGAAGCCGCTGGTTGGCCGATCTGGCCCCTGATCATTGCCTCGGTCATCGCCCTGGCCATCATACTCGAGCGCAGCTACAGCCTGCGCTCCCGCCTGGTCAACCCCCCCAATCTGCTCGAGCAGACCTTGGACAACGTGCGCCGCCATGGACTGAACAATGACCTCCTGCGGGCCCTGGCCGAGGGTTCGCCGATGGGGCGGGTGTTTGCTGCGGGGCTACGCAGTATGAACGGCAGCCGTGAGCTGATGAAGGAGACCCTGGAAGAGGTCGGCCGCTCGGTAGCGCACGAACTGGAACGCTACCTCACGGCCTTGGGTACCATCGCTACCGTGGCCCCGCTGCTCGGGCTGCTGGGCACGGTCATCGGCATGATCGAGATCTTTGGGGCGCAAAGTCCGGGCGGCGGTAACCCTGCCAAGCTTGCCCACGGCATCTCCATCGCCCTTTACAACACCGCCTTCGGCCTCATCGTCGCCATCCCCAGCATGATTTTCTACCGCTATTTCCGCGCCAAGGTCGACACCCTTCTGGTGGAGATGGAGCAGCAGGCCCTGCGCCTGGTGGACATCGTGCAAGGCGAGCGCAAATGAACTTCCAGCGCGGTTGGCGCCGCGACGAGCCGGAGATCAACCTGATCCCGCTCATCGACCTGCTGTTGGTGATCATTATCTTCCTTGTGATCACCACCACCTACGCCCGCTTTGCCGAGTTGCAGATCAACCTGCCCGAGGCCCAGGGCGAGACCGCCAAGGAAACGCCAGCGCAGATCAACGTGAACGTCGATGCTGCGGGCAACTACCGCATCAACGAGAACGCCGTGGCCTTCACTGGGGTAGAGGCCCTGCGCGAGGCCCTCCTGCGCTCGGCCGGCGGACAGAAAGACCCGGTCGTGATCATCTCCGCCGATGCGCGCGCCACCCACCAGTCCGTCATCCACGTCATGGATGCGGCCCGTCGGGCCGGTTTTACGCGGGTGACCTTCGTCACCCAAACCTCGCCCGAAGCCGGACAGTGACGCGGTACAGCCCCTGGGTGGAGGGCGGCGCCTGCTGGCTGCTCACGCCGTTGTCTGGCGTGTTCTACTTGGTCTCCGGTTTGCGCCGCTTGGCCTATCGCCTTGGCCTGTTGCCCGTTACTAGATTGCCCGTGCCGGTCATCGTGGTGGGCAACATCAGCGTCGGCGGCACCGGCAAGACACCGCTCACCCTCTGGCTGGTTGAGAGACTGCAGGCAGCGGGCTATCGGCCGGGTATCGTCAGCCGAGGCTATGGTGGGCGCCAGCGCGGGCCGCTCGCCGTCACGTTGGCGAGCGACCCCGCCGATGTGGGGGACGAGCCCTTGCTGCTCGCGCGACGTGCGCGAGTGCCGGTCTACGTCGGCCGGCGGCGACCGGAGGCGGCACGCGCCATGCTCAAAGCGCACCCCGATATCGACGTGATCGTCGCCGACGACGGGCTGCAGCACTACGCATTGGGGCGCGACGTGGAGATCGCCGTGGTCGACGGCGTTCGTCGTTTCGGCAACGGCCGGTTGCTGCCCGCCGGTCCGCTGCGCGAGCCACCCCGGCGGCTCGACTCGGTCGACGCGGTCGTGGTCAATGGCGGCACCACGGACTGGCTGCGGGTGGCCAGTCCCATCTTCCCGATGCGTCTTGAGCCGGTGCGGCTGCGCCGGCTGAGCGACCCTCTAGACATTCTGGGGCTTCACTGGCTGCGGGGCCGACAGCTCAACGCCGTGGCCGGCATCGGCCACCCCGAGCGCTTTTTCGAGCTGCTGCGGGACCTCGGCGCCGTGGTCACGCCCCACCCCTTTCCGGACCACCATGCCTTCCGGCCGGAGGACCTGCCCTTGGGCACGGTCGTCATGACCGAGAAGGATGCAGTCAAATGCGCTGCGTTCGCACGTGCCGACGACTGGCTGCTAGAGGTTGACGCCGTCGTCGATCCGGCGCTACAACGATATCTCCTAAACCGCCTGCCACCACAGCGCCATGGACGCCAAACTGCTCGAGATCCTGGTCTGCCCCTTGTGCAAGGGACCGCTCATCTACAAGAAGGAAGCACAGGAACTGATCTGTAAGGCCGACCGGCTCGCCTACCCGATTCGTGACGGCATCCCGGTGATGCTCGAGGAGGAGGCGCGGCGCCTACCGGCGGAAGAGGAAGTTTGAGCCGCGCGGCATGGCCAAGCGTTTCCCGCTACAACCACTGCTGGAACACACCCAGCATCGCATGGATGCGGCCGAGCGCACGCTCATGCTGCTCAAGCAGAAAGAAGACGCGGCGCGGCAAAGGCTAGCCGAGCTGGAGGGTTTCCGCCAGGAATACCAAGCTCGTCTCGCTGCCACGTCCGCCGGCGGGATGCACATCCAGCTCATGCGCGACTACCAAGCCTTCCTCGCCAAGATCGAACACGCCATCCGTCATCAGGCGACCGTGGTCGAGGAGGCGCATGCGCGCTGGGAGAAGGCCCACCGCGAGTGGCTCGTCGAGCGACAGAAGGTCAAGGCCTACGAGGCCTTGGCGCAGCGCCATCACAAGCGCGTGATGTTGTGGGCGGAACGCCTGGAGCAGAGACTGACCGACGAACACGCCGCGCGTTTGCGCCTCGATCAGGCTAGGCAAGAGGATACCTGATGGCCCGCGCTCGCGCATCCCCGCTCATGGGGGCATGGCATGGAATTTGCTGAAAATCGGCCTGTATGATCGCGATGCCCATGAGTCCATCCTTCGACGCCGCAGGTGTCGGCGCAAGCGGAACGTGTGCCGGCGGCCTGGCCGGCCCTGAGACCCAGGGCGAAGCCGGCGGTCTCTTCTCTAGCGCCCTGTCCGCTGCGATCCAAACAACTGGGGGCAGGCCGACAGCGCACTTCGGACAGCCAGTGCAGATTGGCGCTGAGTCATGGCCGACTGTAGCGACCCTCGTAGCCAATGAGGGCAAGGCGACGAGCTTGCCTGACGAGGCAACTGCCGCGGCGAGTGCCAACGACGAGCCCCGCGAGGCGGCAGCCTGCGCTTGCGCCACACTGCTATTGGTCGGGGCGCTGCCGCAGGCCGCTGTCCCCGGCGCTGCCGCCGGCGGTCAAGGGTTGCCAGCGACCCGCCCTAGGACGACCGACTTCGCGGGGGTGGCAGCGACCTT
>CALAMX010000194.1 GCA_937925755.1 uncultured Burkholderiales bacterium | reverse complement strand
GCGGTACAGTTCGGTGTGCCCCTTTTGCCGCCCGAAGCCCTTGACCTCGGTGACGGTGAGCCCCGCCACGCCGACGGCGGACAGCGCCTCGCGCACCTCGTCCAGTTTGAAGGGTTTGATGATGGCCTCGATCTTCTTCATGGGTCCTCCTGGTCAGAATGGGGCACGGTAGCGGTTGGTGATGGGGTAGCGCCGGTCGCGGCCGAAGCCGCGGCGGGTCACGCGCACGCCCGGCGCGGACTGGCGGCGCTTGTACTCCGAGGTGTCGATGAGGCGCACGACCTTGCGCACCACGTCCTCGGGAAAGCCGGCGGCGACGATCTCGCGCGGCGACTGGTCGAGCTCCATGTAGCGCTCCATGATGGCGTCGAGGTCCTCGTAGGGTGGTAGCGAGTCCTGGTCAGTCTGGTTGGGCTTGAGCTCCGCGCTGGGGGCGCGCACGATAGTGCGGGTGGGGATCACGCTGTCACGCTGGTTGCGCCAGCAGGCGAGCCGATAGACCAGGGTCTTGGCCACGTCCTTAAGCACGGCGAAGCCCCCGGCCATGTCGCCGTAGAGGGTGGCGTAGCCGGCCGCCATCTCGCTCTTGTTGCCGGTGGTGAGCACCAGCTTGCCGAACTTGTTGGACAAGGCCATCAGGAGCACCCCGCGGATGCGGGCCTGGAGGTTCTCCTCGGTGACGTCGTAGGGCAGGTTGTCGAAGGCGTCGGCCAACGCGGTGAGGAAGCTGTCGAACATGGGCTTGATGGAGATGACGCGGTAGGCCACCCCGAGCCGGCGGGCCAGCGCCTCGGCGTCCTCACGGCTCATGTCGGTGGTGTATTGCGACGGCATCATCACCGCCTCGACCCGCTCCGGGCCCAGGGCGTCCACTGCAATGGTCAGCGTGAGCGCCGAGTCGATCCCTCCCGATAGGCCCACGAGCACGCCGGGAAAGCCGTTCTTGCCGACATAGTCACGCACGCCCAGGACGAGGGCGTTGTAGACGCTCTCCTCCAGCCCCGGCAGGGGGTGGATCTCGCCGCGAGCGGCGCCATCAAGGTAATCCAGCAGGTACAGCCCCTCGGCGAAGAAAGGCAACTGCGCGGTGACAGTACCCTCCGCATCCATGGTGAAGCTGCCGCCGTCGAAGACCAGTTCGTCCTGCCCCCCCACCAGGTTGACATAGACGATGGGCAGCCCCACCTCGGCGATGCGGCTGCGTGCCACCGCGTAGCGCTCGGCCTGCTTGCCCTTGTGGAAGGGCGAGGCATTGAGCACGAGAAGGAGCTGGGCGCCGGCCGCCCGGGCCTGTGCGACCGGCTCAGGGTGCCAGAGGTCTTCGCAGATGAGCAGCCCGCAGGCGATCCCGGCGCAGGTGAACACGGTAGGGGTTTCGCCTGGCGTGAAGGTGCGCAGTTCGTCGAACACCGAGTGGTTGGGCAGGCGCTGCTTGCGATGGACTGCCAAGACCTGGCCGTCGCGTAGGACGCTGGCGGCGTTGTAGCGGCTCGCCCCCTCGCGCAGCGGCAGGCCGAGGACGACGGTGAGCCCCGGCGGCAGACGCGCGGCTAGATCGGCGAGGATACGGGCATTTTCGGCATAGAAGTCCTCGCGCAGGGCCAGGTCCTCGGGCGGATAGCCGCACAGCGCGAGCTCGGGCGCAAGCAGCAAGGTGGCGCCCGTGGCCTGTGCCTGCGCCGCGAGCTCAATCAGCCGCGCGGCATTGCCTTCGAGGTCACCGACGGTCGGGTTGAACTGGGCGATGGCAAGTTTCATGTGCCTATCATGCCGAAGGCGGTGGCGGCGGACAAGCTGGCGCCCCATGCGCTATGATCCACAAAAAAAAATGGAGACAGCCCTGTTCCTCGCCCCCCTGATCGCGCTGGCCGCCTATTTCGTGCGTGGCGTGGCCGGCTTCGGCTCGGCGCTGGTCGCATCCCCCTTGCTTGCCCTGTTTTTTCCGCTCACCCTGGTGGTGCCACTGGTGGTGGTGCTGGACAATGGCGGATCCATCCTCCAGGCTTGGCGGCACCGGCGGTTCATCGCCTGGCGCGATCTGCTGCCGCTGTTGCCTTTCGCCGCGGTGGGGGTGACGGTTGCACTGTCTCTGCACGAACGGCTTGAACACGACGGTCTCAAGCTCGCCCTCGGCCTGTTCGTCATCGGCTTCGCGATCTATCAGCTCCTGCCCCTGCCACAGACCCGCATCTCGCGCCGTTGGGCGGCGCCGGCGGGACTCGCGGGGGGCCTCATCGGTGGCCTGTTCGGCACCGGCGGCCCCTTCTACGTCATGTACTACCGCCTGCGCCAGCTCGACAAGACGAGTCTTCTCGCCAGTCTGGCCATGCTGTTCGTGCTCGACGGGGGCTTGCGCATCGCCGGTTTCACCCTCGCGGGATATTACACGTCCGAGCATCTCCTGCTGCTCGCCCTCATGGCGCCAGCGGCCTGGCTGGGCCTGCGCCTGGGGGGGCGCGTGCATCTGGGGCTGAGCCGCGAACAGTTCACCCGTGTGTTGAGTCTACTGCTGCTCGCCAGCGGCAGCCTGCTCGTCGGGAGGAGCCTATGATCCGCCGACTCGCCTTGTTCCTCCTCGCCCTCTGCGTCGCGCCGCCGCTTCCGGCCTGGCAGGCAGGCGGCCCTTACCCCTTTGGGGTGCTCAATCACCGGTCGCCGACACTGACCGCCGAGTACTGGAACCCCATCCTGGCCTGGGTTTCAGCCCGTGCGGGGGTGCCGCTGAC